>JAFOKO010000052.1 GCA_017419715.1 Oscillospiraceae bacterium
AAGCGATAGCTCTCCACCACCGCACCGTTGCGGATCGCCTGCTGCCTGGCAAGCTGCCCGTCGGCGCTGTAGATATACTGATACTCTACCTGAACGCTTCCGTCGCTGTTATAATACACTTCCCGTGTCAATCTGTCAAGCGAATCGTAGCCATAGATCACATACTGGTTGCTGGAAAAGCGCATTTTGGTCATTTTGCCGCTGGCGTCGTAGCTGTAGTTGGCCAGGGTGAGATAGCCCTTGCCTTCGTAATTGGTATCATCGTCTCTTGTGGGCTGCCAGACCCGGATGGCCGTGGTGTTGCCCCAGGCATCGTAAGAGAAGCTGTATGCCTGCCGTGTCTCTGTCCCACTGAAGTAAGTCTTTCGGTTCAATTGTTTGATCAGGCCGTTGGAGAAATACTGAGAGGGCCGGAGCCCTCCCAGTGCTTTTTAACAGTTCTTAATGAAAGCAGCTATTAACCTAAGACATGCATCGCTCTCTATGATTATAATGAAAAGCTTAACCGTCTTTTCTTACAAATACGATCTGTTGTCCTGTATACTTCCCGTCAAACAATTCATCGTTCGTTACAGCTGCTGTCATCTTTTCGGGAGAAAATTCACATCTGCATACGAATACCTCATGAATATAATCGCTATACGGATCATCCTCACTCGGAATCCAGGCAAAATTAGAAATATAAAACTCGTTGTTCAGATATTCAAATCTTCCGGGCAATGTATCCGAAACAAGGTTATCAGATGGCTCGTCAAATAAACAGTCGATCGCTCCGTCCTCTTTGATATTCATGGTGATCTTCGGATCATCGCACACCCAAACAGAATTTGGGTATTCGTTCGGCTTGTTTTCATAGATCGGTCGCTCAATTACACCGTCGAAATACCACCATAAATCCTCACCCTGGAACCCAATACATGTTTGGATGAAATCATGGAACACTGCATTGTAAGCTACGGGTATTCCGTTGAGGAACACGCAACTTGGATTCATCCCGCCAACCAATAATTCCAAAAGCTTTTCGCCCTTTTTGTTTTCCAATACATAGTAAACTCTGGCGTCCTCCCGAAGGGAGCCTGTTGCCTCGAGCGGCTCAATCATTTCAGGGCAAAGTTGATCCTGAATTATCTGTATAGATTCATAGGCCTCTTGGCCTTCCAAATGATATACTGTTACAACTTCATTTTCTGGAGAAGTCAATTGTTCCAAGGTTGGTGGCATGCGATATATCGTATTTGGATCCATAAAATAAACTGTAATGCGGAGATCGTCAAGGTTCTCTGCTGAAACGGCTTCCTGAATTTGATTGCAAAGCTTTGTTTGCTGATTGCAAGCAGATAGAAGCAGAGAACAGGCGATGAAGACCAATGATGCTATACTCTTTTTCATTGTGTTAACCCTTACTCAAGCGTTAGTAATTTATGCTTACCCAAACAATCTGATAAACTCATCCACAGAAATGATTTTCACGCCGAGCTTCTTCGCTGCTTCATTCTTTTCTGAGGTTGAGTTGATATCATTATTGATCAGATAGTCAGTTTTTTTAGACACACTCCCTTTTACGGCCCCGCCTTCTTGCTGGATATAATTCTTTATTTCATTTCGGTTTTTGAACGGACCCGTTACTTCACCCGTAATCACAAAACTCAATCCATTGCAGCGTCCGCCGACGAATGACTGCTCTATCTTTTCAATATCGAGTATCTCTTTGAGTTTATCATATTCTCTTTTGTTGATTGGATCCCGAAACCAGTTTTGAATCGCGTTTGATCTCTCAATCCCGATTCCATCAATATCTTCAAAGGAGCCTCCACTCTCGACACGCTTTTCGAACTCGGAGCTGCCAAGCGTGTTTATGATTTTCGTCGCGGCATCAATCCCAATGAGCGGAATGCTCAGAGAATAAATGAATTTAACCGGCGAAGTATGCTTTTTGGCCTCTATGGCTGAAAGCAAATTCTCACACGATTTATCTCCAAATCCTTCCATCTGAATGATTTCGTTTTGATGCTCATGCAATTGATAAATATCTGAGAAGCGCTCAAGAAAGCCCTTGTTAATGAATGACTTCAGTCTTTCGGTAGACAAACCGTCAATATCCATGCCCTCTTTGCTTACGAACCGCGCGAATCGTTTCAGGTGTTTGGCCGGACATTGGGTATTGGTACATTTCAAGGTTATCGTGCCACTCTTTCCATTTTGCACTTGTTCTGTCGGAGCATGGCAAACAGGACAATGGGATGGAACGGTGTATTTCCCCTCTTTTTGGATCACACGAACGCATTTGGGGATTATTTTGTTTGCTTTGATGATTTCAATCACGGTTTTTCCGTTTTCACCGATTCCAAGGCGATCCAGTTCGCTGATATTACAAAGAGATGCTCTAGTAACGGTTGTTCCCTCCAGCATAACCGGATCAAAGATTGCAACCGGCGTAATTGTTGATACAGAACATGACCACTCAATTTCTTTCAGCGTAGTTGTTGCTGATGTATCAGCCCATTTATAGGCAAGTCCCCCTCTTGTGGCATGATGGCCTGTAACGCTGCCTGTCGATGCGTAGTCTGTATCATCATAATTAATGACCAACCCATCAACGGGTATCGGCATCTTTTTGTTTTCAACCGTTAGGGTCCATCGCTTTATTGCAGATGGAAGCTTGCTGGCGTTTGTATGTTCTCTTTCTACTGTTATGAAGCCTTGCTGGTCCAGGAAATCCAATCGCTCCCCCCATGAAATCAGCGGGAAATCCACATAAACAAGTGTAAATGCATTAAATGTGACAGAACGGTTCTTTATTACAGAAGCATTGTTTTTGTCAAGAGAGATCGTTCCGGAAACGAGGTTCCGAGGATTTGCGTATTCAGTTTCACCATCGGCAAGTTCTTCATTGATTCTTTCAAAATCATCATAAGAAATGGTTGCCTCTCCCCGAACCACCATATGCCCCTTATATTGGATGCAGTTGGGAATCCCTTTTA
Organism: Oscillospiraceae bacterium; assembly: GCA_017419715.1. Classification (GTDB taxonomy): domain Bacteria; phylum Bacillota; class Clostridia; order Oscillospirales; family Oscillospiraceae; genus JAFRPC01. Next base: position 2,982 of record JAFOKO010000052.1, read on the forward strand.
TAAATCCAATCAAGTGGTTCAGGTTTTTTCCAACCCTTCCGTCCCCTCTTGAGAGAATTTTAACAGGAACGCCGTTATCATAGGTAACAACAAGCGTGATTCCGTCCAGCTTCCACGATAGCCAGATATCCCTGTCTCCCGCCCACTGCTGTAATTCCTCAATTTTTTTGGTCTTTGCCAGCGAGAGCGCGGGAAACTCGTGCGGCTCTTCTGTTCCGCTTTCTGCATCTGTTTTCTGTGAAGAACTTGTAGATTGTGTTGGACTATCATCCCGAATGTATCCAGTTCTCGACTCCAATTCAGCCAATTCATCAAATAAGGCATCCCATTCGAAATTGGACATGATTTCTTCTTTTCCACCATAATACGCGGCAGAAGCGTTATTTAGCGTTTCAACGAGATAATCAATGCGCTGTGTTTCGTTAGCCATTATACTTTCTCCCCAGTTTTCTTCGTATCAACAAAACAGAAACCGATTCTGTTGATTGTCACTTTTGTATCAAATGAAAATGTGAACAATATTCGAGTTGATCCATTATGCAAAGCAAAAACTGTTTGAATAAGGATCTTAAATTGCTGGCTGAGTTGTCGAACGGATCAGCCACATTGCCGCCCCGGAATACGCTGTGAAGCCCAAGGCGGACGATAAGTGTACATACTTCAATCTCCTGTATGTAACAAAACACTCGGCACATCGCCGACGATGATGGTCTGGGCGACGGAGACGGTGGCAGTGACTTGGCGGGAGAGGATACCCGCCGGGGTGAGCAGGAGCAGATCGACCTCCACCCGGAGGGCAAGAGTGTGGAGGGTCTGATTGACCCCCGCCTGAGAGAAGCTACTTTCCAACTCGGCGTTGGTGGAACGGAGGTTGACCACCCGCACAGGCAGGCCAAGACCGTGACCGGAAAACAGGGTGGGCATGACCACATTCCCCAGCGGGACTCGCACACTCTGGCGCACCCGGTCCGGGATGCGCTCTCCCAGCTCCTGCAGGATCGTAGATTTCATTCGATTCACGGCAGACAGGTCGATCCGGGCGGCCGCCACGCCGCCATCTGCAGTGCGTTCGAGCGTCACAAGGTCGTCGTAGCAAAGCCCGCCGCTGGCAAGGTAGGCATCCACCGCATCGTTGATCAGGTTGGAGGTCTCGTTGTCCAGCTCCATGGTCACCAGGGCGCGGACCGTGGGCAGCCAGTTGAAATGCAGATAGAGTACAAAAATCAGTAGCAGGGCCAAAAGCACCAGCCGCACCCGGGGCCGTAGAGGCCGGCGTGGGCGAAGGTGCAGTCGCCCCAGGGAAAGTCTTCGGAAGAACCTCATATTACCACCTCTGAGAAGGATATGCGGGCCCTTCGAGATTATGAAAAAAAGTGAACATGCATGGAACTGTGGGCGAGGGAGACGGATTCTTCGTTTCGCTCAGAATGACGGAATGGGAAATCCGTCACTTGTCCTTTGTCACTTGTCCTTTGTCTGCCGTCGCTTGTGCTCTGTCGTCTGTGAGCATCTGTTTCGCCGTCGCGCCGGTGCTGGTGACGAGCTTGCCGGTAGCGGCCAGGAGTTCCCGCTGTTTTTCCTTGGGCAGGGCACGGAAAGCGGCCATCATAAGCTCGGCAGTGCGCATTTTTTTGGTGGTCATGGAGTGAAAGGTCTCCTCTCCCGTAGCCTCGAAAACAGTGAACAGGGAATCCACCAGAGAGCGAAGCGTGGCGTCGTCCTGGCGGGCCACCCAGTGGTCCACTGCCCTTTCCAGATAGGCCCCCCGGCGGGTCTGTTCCGAGGGAAGGAAGGCCGTGGGGCCGCACTCCCAGGTGAAGCCGTCGTGCTGGACCAGGCCGAAGGCCGTGCTCTTGACCACCATGCGCAGACAGTCACTCTCCAGCAGCAGGCCGATCACGGAGGTATCCGGGACGATAGAGATGCATTTGGGCTGAATGCGCTGATAACCCTCCCGGCTTCGGACCTCTTCCCGGAAGCCGGGGCCGTCATTGGACCAGATGCGTTCGATTCGGTCTTGGACAGCAGGCGCGGCCATTGCGGCAGCGTAGACCGCGAGATTTCCACCCTTGGAGTGGCCACCCACGCGCAAGCGACAGTCTGTCAACTTGGCCACCCGGGCCAGATAGTCCGCCGCCCGAAGCTGGCCCGAAGTGCCGCTATGATAGGAGAGGATCATATCCTCCTTCCAGCCCACCACTGTCCCGTCGGTGCCGCGGAAGGCCACATAGGCCGTTCCGTCCGGCAGCAGAAAGGTCACGGCGGAGAATTGGGTGCTGTCGTCCTTGTCGGTGAGAGCCTCATAGGCGCAAAGGCGAAGGTCCCGGAAGCGGGCCCCCTCGAGCATGGGGTCCATCAAAAAAGGGGCCCGGGCCGTGTAGGAATAGGCCGTGTGGGCCTCGATCTCGGCGCGGCTGTGCAACGCGTAAAAGCGCTCCCGGACTTCAGCCAGCGGTAGCGCAGAATAATCGTCGGAGACGATCCCACCGAAGTCCGTATAGACCAGCTCGGACAGGATCAGATTGTCCACATCGTTGAACGGCGCGGCGGAAAACGGCACATCCGCGCGCCAGTGGAGATAATCGAAAATGTTGGGCATGGTACCTCGCAGTTAAAAAATGAAACATGTTAGTTGCAATTTGAGGACCTGGTCGAAAACAAACGCATGTTGCTTGATTCGCACCGGGCAATAGGCAATAAGGGACGCGGGGTCCCTTGGTCACTGGTCACTGATGCCTTTTACACATGAAGTCCTCGTTTTGCGACCAACGCCAATGGAAAGATGAGACGGAAGGGATTATCGCTCAAACCCAAATACATCCGGGATGGCATCTGCCCCAAAAGTGATTGTACCCATCTTATACATTGCCTTTGCATGAATTCTATCGTGCCAGATAAAGCGTCGTAAAACCTTTCTGACAGACCACAGTTCATCATAGCTACCTGTAACAACTTTCATTGAAAGATAGTTTGGAATTGCTTCAAGCGCATCAAAGCCTCTTGCTCTGCACGATGCAATTGTGCCCTCGTTATCAACATCAATACCGATTTCGGAAAAATAATAGGTATTTACATTTTTTGTATGCTGATACATCTCCTCGGCCGTGCGAGGAACTGTTCCGTAAAATGTCTTTCGGATCGGGTTGGCACTCTTGTTTTTGTCTGGAAATGCCATATAGAGCGTGAGGAAATCTGCTGCGGATTTCATTGCCACTGATTTGAGGTACAGATATTCTTCGGCGCTTAAAGGCATTTCTTCGGTTCTGAACAGTACATCACTATCAGCGTCTTTGATCTGCAAATCAGATTCTTTTTCTTGAATGATCTCAACGCTGTAATCGTCAATGGGTTCGCCCTTCCAGAGCTGAAAGCGGCGTATTTCTTCCGGCATTTTTCGTACAGCTTCTTCTTGGGATGCGCCTCTTGTAAATGCGCCTATATAATTGTCCGCATAAAGAATGCTATCACGACCATTATGCTCCCAAACACACTTGATACTCATAATTCTCCCCGCACGCATTGTATCGCCTTTAGATGCAGAGGGAGACACTTCCTTGCGAAGTGTCTCTCCCCTGTCGTCCTCCTGTTTGTATCTGAATAGTCCACCGCTCCCCTATGGCCTCGTCGTATCTATTCAGTCACTCCGTAGGGCGGCCAGACCTCAGGCCGCCGTGCCCTCCGATTTGACATGTTTCCGGCGGCCAGAGCTCTGGCCACCCTACGAGGGGAAGGGGTAATTGAATAGACACGCCTCGTCAGGCATACAGCTTCCCGATCAGCCAGTTGGACAGGCGGCAGGGCAGGAGCTTCAAAAGCACGCAGATGGCCTTGTAGCTGAAGCCGATGGTATAGACCGGCTTGGGTTTGTCCTTCAGGGCGATCTTGGCGATATAGGCGCCCGCAACGGCAGGGTCCATGCCGGTCTGCTCGTCGTGCTCCATCTTGGCGACGGACTTGGAGATACGGCCACCGTAGGCCTCGTCGCCCGCGATGGATTTCTCCCGAGCAGCGGTGAAGCCGGTTTTGATGTCGCCGGGCTGGATGGCCGTGACTGTGACGCCGTAGGGCCGGACCTCGTTGGCCAGGGCCGCCGTCCAGGCGTTGATGGCCGCCTTGGTGGCGGAATAGTAGGCTTGAAATGGGATCGCGGCTGGCGCGGCCACGGAGCTGATGTTCACGATTCGGCCATTGCCGCGCTTGTGCATATAGGGCAGGACGGCCCTGGTCATATTGACCGTGCCGAAGAAGTTGATCTCCATCTGTTTCTTGGCGTCCGCCTGCTCGGTGTACTCCACCGCGCCGGAGATGCCGAAGCCCGCGCAGTTCACCAGCAGGTCCACATCGCCCTCCTTGCGCAGGACGGTCTCAAAGGCCTCGGCGCACTGACGCTCGTCGGCCACATCCGCGCAGATATGGTGCAGTCCCTTCTCGGTAAAGGGATGGCGGGAGAGGATATAGACGCTCAGCCCCTGATCGCGCAGAGCCCGGGCGGCCGCCAGGCCGATGCCGGAGCTGCCGCCGGTGACGATGGCAACAGTACAGCGGCTACGCATCTTCCTTCAACACCTTTGCCAGAATGTCGGTGGCTTCGTCGATCAGCGCGTGAGTGTGGCTGGCCATATAGCTGGTGCGCAACAGGCATTCGCCCTGGGCGCAGGCAGGGGGCAGGACCGGGTTGACATAAACGCCTGCTTCATAGGCCTGTCTGGCCTTTTCCAGCGTATTCATGATCTCGTAGGTGTAGATGGGGACGATGGGGGTCTCAGCCTCGATGATGCGCACGCCCTTCTCATGGAAGCAGGCGCGGGCATAGGAGCAGTTGTCCTTCAAGCGGTCCACGATCTCGGGGTGAGCCTCCAAATGCCGCAGGGCAGCCAACGCGGTGGCGCAGCTTGCCGGGGTCATGGAAGCGGAGAAGATGAAGGGCCGGGAGGCGTGCTTGATATAGAAACCGATGCGCTCCGAGGTGGCGCAGTAGCCGCCCAGGGAGGCCAGGGACTTGGAGAAAGTGCCCATATAGATGTCCACCTCGTCCTCCAGGCCAAAGTAGCTGGCTGTGCCGCGGCCGCCCTCGCCGATGACGCCCAGACCGTGGGCGTCGTCCACCATGACGCCCGCGCCGTATTGCTTGGCAAGTCGGACGATCTCGGGCAGATTTGCAATGTCGCCGCCCATGGAGAACACGCCGTCGGTGACGATCAGACAGCCCCGGTTCTCGGGGACCTTCTGGAGCTGGCGCTCCAAGTCTTCCATATCCGCGTGGCGATAGCGGAGCATGGTGCCGTAGCTGAGCTTGCAACCGTCGTAAATAGAGGCGTGGTTCTCCCGGTCACAGATCACATAGTCGTGGGGGCCAACGATGGCGGAAATAATGCCCAAGTTGGACTGGAAGCCGGTGGAAAAGGTGATGACCATTTCCTTGCGCAGGAACTTCGCCAGCTCCGCCTCCAACTCCAGGTGCATTTCCAGCGTGCCGTTCAGAAAGCGGGAGCCGGAACAGCCGGTGCCGAACTTCTCCAGCGCCTTCACGCCGGCCTCGATGATCTCCGGGTTGGTGGTAAGGCCCAGGTAGTTATTGGAGCCCAGCATGATCCGGCGCTTGCCTTCCATGATGACCTCCACATCCTGCCGGGATTCCAGGGCGTGGAAATAGGGATAGATGCCCTTCTCGATCAGTTCTCTTGCCGGGGACTTGTCACACTTTTCGAAAATATCCATTGAATTCATTCTCTTTCCGATAGATTCTTCTCTTTAACATAATTTGCTGAATTAGGTCATGCTTTATTATAACTAGTACATAGGCTGATTGCAAGTATTATTTTGGATTCCATCACTTTTCTGCCGTTGCAGAGGGATGGTCTTATTCAAATTTGACAAGAACCAAGCCGTCCACGACGCGGATCGATCCATCGCTGGGATAGCAGTTCATCTGTGCCAGGATGGATGCATATTGTTCCCGCTCCGTGCCGCTGATATTTCGAACTTTGTAGCCCAGACGGAAGCTGATAAAACTGTTTCTGGAAAACTCATTGAATGGTTGATTCAGTGGATCAGCACTGTCAAACTGCAGGATCCCGCCGTAGTGGAAGACGGCGGCGTCCCAGGGGTTTCCATAGGATGAATCATGGATCACATTCCCGACAAAAACCACTTCATCCTGCACATCATAGCCGGGCGTGGACTTGATGCGGGCAAAAAGTAGCGTAAAATAGTTCTCTGTTTGGATATTGCGCATCTCCAGAAGCCGGAAGCAGCCGTTGGTCTGATAGACATACATCCAAGAGGATACCAGCAGCACCGCGCCAAGGCCAAGGCCCGCCAGCCGCCGAAGCTTTGGCTTAGGAAAGTGCAGGCTCTCCCACAGCAGGATGGGCAGATAAAAAACGCTCAGCAGGCCCATCCCCATGAGCGTATAGATCGTTCCATTGGGAACCATCAGAATGATCAGGTTGGAGGCGATCGGCAGTGCGACCAGCAGCAGAGCCGCCAGGATCAGCCACTTCCAGCGGTTCTTTTCACGCCACCCCAGCGCAAGCATCCCGGCGGAGCCCACAAACAGCAGCAGGATACACAGGCAGTTGATCCGGGACACGGTCATGGAGAGAAAATCGTGGGTCGGCAGCAGGAAGTAGTTCCAGTACATCTGTTTGATCATCGCAGGCAAACGGGACAACTCGATCTGGCCCATCTGATCGATCCCCTGATAGCCCGTCAACTTCATTCCGGTGACGGATAGAACGACCGCTAGGCCCAGGCGGTACCAGCCGTAGCTCAGGAGAATGGCAGCAACATATTTCAGTCCCTTGTACAAAACTGCCTTGGGCGTGGAGCTCGGCTCCAGGCAGCTTCGGATCACCGCCAGCACCGCCAGCATGATAGCGAAGGGATAGAAGGCCTGATAGATGCCGATGGCAAAGGCCAGGAGCAGAGAATAGAGCAGCAGCCAGCCCAGCCCCGGATGGCGCTCCACCAGAACTGTGGCAGTCACGATCAACAGCAGAGCAATGGCATAATACACCATCGTGTAGGAAAAAAAGCTCATTGACGCCACTGTGGGAAACGACATAGTCACAACGCCCATCAGCGCCCAGGACCTTCGGTCGGAAAGTCGGAGGCTCCTGCACACCAGCATGGACGACAGCCAAACCAGGATGAGGGAAAGCAAGATATTGAAATAGGGCAGACTGTAGGCCAAGTGCAAGCGGTGGGTCAATCTGGTCAAGATTCCCAGGACCCAGCGGCCGGAGCTCTCTCCCCCCATGCCGGTGACGCGATAATTGAAAATGGAATCATAGTTGGCGATGTTGTTGAGCATGCCGTAGCCGAAGGCGGCGATTGCGGTAAACAAAGAAGCGAAGCTGTTCCACCGGACCCGTTGGTCCCTCCAATACGATCTTAAACGCTCTTCCATATTTCAATTCACCCTTTGGCTTGAAAGCCTTTTCGCGCCTTGGCGCGGTCGATCAGAGCGGCGGCCTCGTTCATGGCCGGCTCCAGATAAGCCTCCTCCCAGTCCCGGCCCTCCTTCTCGGCGGCCTTGATGGCGGCCCAGGCGGCGTTGCGCTCGGCGTCGGAGGCATAGCTCACCCCGGCAAAGACGTGGGGGTGGCGGCGGACCATCTTGTCGGAAACGGTTTTTACCACGTCGTCAAATCTGAACAGTCCCTCTTCCTCGGCGATGACCGCGTGGAACATCACCTGCAGCAGCAGATCCCCCAGCTCCTCCTTGAGGTTGGCGGCATCGCCGGTGGCGCTCAAAATGTTGATCCCGCAGATTACCTCGGCCGCCTCCTCGATACAGGGCGGCTTGAGGCTCTCATGGGTCTGGGCTCGGTCCCAGGCACAACCCCCTTCACTTCGTAAGGTCTGTACGATGCTTTTCAGTCGTTCGATCTCTGTCATAGTCTCTCTCCTGTCCATCGGAATATTCCTGTACATTCGGCTTTCACAATACTACACAATTGCAAGAAAGTCAAGCGGGCTTCTGCCCTTATCCCGCACAAAAAAGCCGGACAACGAAAAGGCCGGCAGATTGCCGGCACGACAGACGGGCTTGGAATGGCTGGCAGATTGCCGACGCTAACATGGGTACTTTAAGCCGCTCTCAGATTTGACCTTACGATGCAGAAGCATGAGCTTTACAAAGCGGCATAATAAAACCGCAAATTTCGGCATGAGGTCGAAAGCCTCATACCGAAATCTGGTGCGCCCGGCATGGGCGACAACTTGGTGGTGAAAGTCCACTACGGACTCGGTAGCAGGAACCGTTAGCCGAAAGCAAGAGTGTCCATCGCGAGGTGGAATCTGAAGGAAGCCGGATTGCGGAGGTTGAAAGGTCCTCCAATGGGCAAAGTTTCGGGCCGACGAACAGAAACCACATATAAGGCCGTACATGGGCGGACGACTCTGCCAGACAAGGGAAAGTCCAATGCTACCCGGACCCTGTACAGTAGATGTGGCGGTCACGAGATGAAGGTTGTCGTTCTTACCCGGGGAGATCTGCAAGGTACGCCCTGATTCGGGATATAGATCAAAGTTCCTAAAGGGGTAAGCCGTGTCGCAAGACAGCGGTTGAGCTTGCAGAAGTCAGTTCCACATGGAATACTGTGGGGCATTTGTTTACGCAGAGCTTTTTTTGCGTTTTACTGTCGATTTAATGATTTTACGAACTATCACAAACAGAATAAGAAGCAGGTATTGTTTGATGCTCCAAAACGCAGAATAGATTCCATTTGGGAGCGCTCGTGTGAACATCTCGACCATTGCATAGACTTCTCGATAAATAACAAAACCCATCATCAATGCAGAGCATACGAAATAGACACATTGTCCGGGAGATAAAAGGAGTTTTTTTTCCTGAAAGCTTTTCGCAACATTAACAAACGCGCCGCGTCTGAGATTTGGGGCTTTGCATATCGTCGAAAGCAGGAAATAACCATCCAAAGGCAGAAGGGGACATAGATTTACGATGGAAAAGACTGCGTTCAAATAGCCAAAGCGCAAAAAGAATTCCGATAATAGACCATTACCCAGATTCCGAAGAAGAATTGAAGTCATAAAACCAATACAGGCAAGCAGCGCGTTGAATGCCACACCTGCGCACCAGACAAGAATCCGTTCGCGCGGCTTTATGGTGTACAAACCAGGCACTTTGATATATATTATGGGACTAAAACCTAAATACAACGAAATCGTCAGCTTTTTTGGCATAAGTCCGTATCGGGAGCCGACAATCCCGTGAGCGAGTTCGTGCAGGACGATGCTCAGGACATAAAGAAAAATGATAATAATCAGGTTGCCCACAATGTGATTCTCAAAACCCAAAATACTTACTGCACGAAACGCAGATGGATACAGCAAGGCGAATACAACGGTAAAAAAAATGCTGATTCCAGTCAAAACAAACAAAGGCATTGAGAATCCAGATAAAGATACAAATAGTTTCTTTAATCTAGACAGATCAAAATCAATAATTTTAATGCTCAATGACTCGTATTCACTTTTTATGCGGTTCTGATTTCCTTCATCAAAAGCCAAATTGGCTTGCTCAAAGCTTTGAAATAGTTTACGAGTATTAATTATTTTTCCAGTTTCCTCTGCTATGCGCTGTTCAATCTCTTCGTAACTGTGCTTGCCGTCCATCAGTGAGGCTGCATATAAAATTAGGTTTCTGCTTGCTTCACCGACTTCAATGAACTTGTCTCTGCTTATACTTCCAATTGCGTAGACAGAAGGCTTTGTCTTGTAGGAAAACAAGAGATACGCACGGATATCGTCTACAACATGGGGCATTTCAACACTACTTTTTTGCATGATATTTGATGTTCGAAAGCGCAATCAAAACCTGTTCTGTCATTGCTTTGTTCATATCACAAGTATCTTGTGCGGTATGGAAAGCATCGCCTGTGCTATAGTAGTTTTCTCCCAAACAGCCGGTACAGATTCGATTATTAAAACAATCTCGGCATTGCTCTGCTTCAAATTTGCTAAAGGCAAGTGATTTCTCACGAATTGCAAGAAAGCGGGGATTGTCGAATACGGCACGACCCTCGAAAATGCTACCCATGAAAAAATCAGGATTATCGGTAAACATAAAACATGGATACAAATCGCCCTTTGATGAAACTGAAAGAGATGAAACGCCGGCAGTGCAAAAGTAAGGAGCAGTTTTTCTCTTTTTTAATCCATCAACGATTCGATTGATCAGCGAGTAAGAATAATCCTTTCGCGTTTCCGCTTTTTCCCTGAAAACTTCCGAAACGGAATCGACGAACGAATCCAGATTAGATAATGCATATTTCTCGTTGCCAGTAACCGGAACAATATGGACTTCCGGAATATGACATTCCTCCTTGATATGCTTAACAGTATCTTTCACGGAATATCCCTTTTGTTCATGTGCGATGTTATAAGTCGCCTCGACCATAGTTGGGTGGACATTAGAATCTCTAAATCGGGAGATTGTTTCAGAAATCGTGTCATAGGTTCCTCTGCCGCAATTAAAGACCCGCATACAGTCATGAACATCTTTTGGTCCATCAATACTGAGCGTTAGCGAGATATTGTATTTTTTTATCGTCTCAGCCAATTCCTCGGAAAAAATGGTTCCGTTGGAAATCGTGCCAAATAAAGGGAGATGTTCAATTTTCCCTGTGTCATACAAAGAGGTTATGTATTCACACACAAACCGAATTACAGGCTCATTTAGCAGCGGTTCCCCGCCAAAAAACTGTATCAAACTGATTCTTTTGAATTTACTATAAAACAGGTCAACTGCCTGCTTCGCAATGTCGATATCCATAAGTCCTTCTGCAGAACGGTAGTTCCCTCCTCCCGCATAACAATATCGACAGTTCAAATTGCAGACATTGGTTACATTTAGAATCAGCTTGTACAGCGTATCATCATCCGTAGGAATGACAGCAGCAGTTGGTGCAGAAAAAACAGTATTCCAAATCTGATCAAATTCAGCCTTAGAAATCTCAAACCTGGAAATAATTTCTTCCATTGGTGTACCTTTAAGAAATTCATCTACAAGTCGTTTGGTATTACCATTGACTTGGTAAAATTTTAGTGCTTCGGGTAAGAACATAATAAATGTATCTTCCCCGTTTGGAATAAAATGAATATTCATATTTTCCCCTCAAAAAAGCGATGTTTTGGGATACTGCTTGTGTCTCCCCCAAAACATCGCAAATGTAAATGGTGTTTAGAAATAGTATGGAAAAAAGCGCTGGTTACCATAGATGATCCGTATTGAAGGTATTAAATACCAAGGCACTGAAAAACAAGATCACCACCGATGGCCCAAGCGGGTGATTCATTTTCTTCAAGAACCTGGAGATATTCCATATTGTTCTACATAAAAATTAGCTTGTTAATAAAAACTATTAGTGGTGACATCCAAGGCCAAAGCAGTTTCCACCACAGCCAAAGCCAACGGCCACAACGGGAGATTCAGTTTCTTCAAGTACCTCAATCTCCTCGATATTGAGTTCTACCAGCTCGTACTTCATTTGTAAATGTCTCCTTTTTTTAAAAATTGTAGTGAATCAAATTTTTTAGAAACCGATACATCCAAGGCCAAAGCACTTTCCACCACAGCCACCGCCAATGGCCCAAGCGGTAGATTCAGTTTCTTCAATTACCTCAATCTCTTCGATATTGAGTTCTACCAGCTCGTACTTCATTTGTGAACGCCTCCTTTCTGTTGGTTTCAATTAAACGAAGCATACAATTCCGTTTAAAAAAGTATACCTCAGTAATTGCGTTCTGCAAGGGTTTAGTTTCAAAGTGAGGACCTGGCCCATTTATGGGACAGCATCCGGTGTACAATAGGGTCATCAAGAGCAAGGGAGCGACAAA
>JAFOKO010000053.1 GCA_017419715.1 Oscillospiraceae bacterium
CTGGCGGTCGCCTCCGTAAGATGCACCGCCCACGATACCACCGGGGGCGAACTTTGGTAGCATGGCCATCGATGCAATGATACTGGCCATTGCCGCTATACCGGCAATCCATCCGAATGGTCCCATTGAGCTGTTCTCAGCCATTGCTTCGGCTGCTGCCTTGCTGAACAAAGCGGGGAACAGCTTCTCAATCTCCGGCAATGCCTGGGCCACTGCTTGCATCAAAGTTGCCGACCATGACAGCCAATCGCCGGCAGAACCACCGACAATCTTGCCCATGCCGCTCATGAGGTTGCCCATGGCGCGGATGCCTTCCTGTGAGGTGGCGACCTTCTCTTTAAGTCCGTCGATGGCATCCTTCGCCGCATTGATTGGTGCCATGATGCGCTCGTGGATGCCCTTGAAGTCGATGCCTTCGACCGCTGACTGGATGTCTATGGCAACGCCCTGGATGGCCTTGCCGAAGCCTTCCACCTCTTCGGTGGCTTCCCCGAACTTCACATCGCGAACCCATGCCCACAGTTCTGCACTGTTGAGCAACTTGGCACGCTCTGCCACATCGGCGGTCTTGTTGGCAAGGTCTTCGAGTTGCTTGATGCGCTCGCTGTACCAGTCGTAAGACAGCGGTGTGGTGGGTTCTTCCTCCTTCTTGGTGGTTGCTTTGGGCGTGGTTGTCTTGCCGGTCTTGCCACTGCCGCCAGTGTCCTTGAAATAGCCGCTGATGCCCTTGGTAACGCCTGCCATCTCGGTCTGCACGCCCATCAGCGCGTTGACATAACCAGTCGTGCGCTGCTCGTATTGTCTGTCTACGCCTTGCAAGGTGGCGTTGAGCATCTTCGTCTGATTGGCGGTCTGCTTCTGTGCGAGGGTGTTGGCACCCACAGCGGTCAGCACATACTTGTCTACTTTGACTTCTTGGGTGTCGGCCCAATTCACACCGCTGCCGCGCTTGGTATAACTGTAGCCTTCGTTCTTATAGTCGATGCCTTCACGGAGGCCGCGCACATCCTTGATGACATCGCCTGCCTTGTAGTTAGGCGTGCTGGTAAACATCGCACGAGCCGCCTCGCGTTTCTGCAACCAACCGACGGCTTCCTCTTCGATCTTCTGCTGCAATGCCATTGCCTTGCCGCGAAGGATCATTGCCTTGACGAAGTTGTCGGTGTTGTTCACGAACACATCCTCAGCAGCCTTGACGCTACCGATTGACAGCCCGAGTGCGTCAAATGCCTTTTGGTTATCCTCAATCCACTTGGTCTTTTCGGCTGTCGTGCTGAGACTGCGCCACTCGAGGGTGAGCATGCGGAACTGGCCCACCTGCTTGCCCACAGAGTCGGCCACCGCCTTGCCCATGTCGGTGATTTCTTTGCGGCGTGCGGCCTCTGCTTTTGCGTGCTCCTTGGCGGCCTCCGAGGCCTTATTGCTGACGCTGATGAGCTTGGATACGAATGCGATTACGGCCCCGCCGATGGCAACGATCTTGAAGAGCGGGTTAGATAGCAATGCTTTGTTTAGGAGCTGCGCCTTGACGGCGGCAATGCCCATCATCAGCGCGCTCTCCTTCTGCAAGGCATTCTGTATCACTTGCAGTGCGTTAACGACGCTCATGATGGCGATGAGGTCCTTCTGCACCTTGGCGGCATCCTCCTGACTCAGCCCCATGAGGGTGAGAGCACCGGCAGCCGCCTGTGCCACTGCCGTGAGGGTCTGCACACCGCCGATGATTGCGTCTAACTTCGCCGTGTCGCTTGCCTCAAAGCGCATGGCAGAGTTCACATCTGTCATCACATCACGCAGTGCACCGCCGCGCTTGATGAGCTCGTCGATGTTGGCACGCAATGCCTTGCCGGCTGCGCTGTTCTTTTGCTCCTCGCTGAGGCTTCGCCATGTGCGCTCGAGTTCCGAGGCTGCCACCTGGGTGGTGCGCAGCTCCTTCTTCATCGGCAGCTCTCGCGACATTGCCTGCACGAACTTGCTCACGCTTTGCTCAACGCCGGCAAAGTTGGCGCGGGCCTCCTTCATCTCGGGGCTGTCGAACATGCCCTTGATGCCCTTGGAGGCCTGATTTGTCTCTTCTGCTATCTTTCGTATTTCGGCCGTTGAATCGGCCACTCCCTTATCAAACTGAGAATGATCGAGGGTCGAAATGAACCTTAGGTCGTTTGCCATATTCTTCCTTCCATTTTAGGGCCGATTCGCTCATTGCCTTGATTCGGTCAAAGTCGGGCGTTTCGGCGGGTTCTTCTCTTACTGTCTCCCAGGGGAACTTGTAGATATCCCCTGGGCGCAGTTTCTTTTTGCTGTTCACCTGAGCAGTCGCCCAGGTCACCATGCGCACATCCTCTCGGAGCTCTTGACCTACATAGTAGGCCCTACTGAGATAGATGTCTGCCTCATATAAAGGCATCTCGTCCATCACATAGCGGGGATCAATTCCGCATTTCAGGACGAGCATTGCGATGATGTCGGCGGCCTTTACTTTTTTTTTGCTTTCGCCTTCTTGCCTTCCACCTGCTCCATCATCGACTCATTCGCCTTAGCCTGGGAGATGATGCACTCTGAGAGTTCATTTACCAGTTCGGGGTTATCGTCGCATGCGTCGATGAACTCGTCGTAGGTGAGCGTGGTGTCGCGCTTGCTGCCTTTCAGCATTGAGTAGAGCAGCATGAAGTTGTCCTCCGTTGTGGTCGTTTCAAAGCCACTGTGGCCGCTCATCTTCTCGTAGAGGAACATGGCGCGAAGGTTATACTTAGGGGTGAAGGTCTCGCCGTTGATCTTTATTTCTTTCATGGGTTATTGAGTTTAAAAAGGGGGCGCGAACGCCCCCTGGTTGATTACTGACCTGTCCACTCAAGTTCACCATAGCCTGTGAAGGTGGCGGTGAAGGTCGCATTTTCACCGTTTTGCGCGGTCACTTCCAGCGAAGTGATGATGACCTGGCCGCTGAAGAAGTTGGTCGAGGGTTTTGTCCACGAGCCGCCTGCGGGGAGGTCAGCGGTGGCTGCCTCGGTTTTGATGCCAAAGACTGCGTCGACAGGTGTGCCGGCAATCATCTTGGCGTAGAGTGTAGACACGCCGTTGGTGCTGTACAGGTTGTCGGTCGAGGCTTCCCAAGTGTATTGGGTGACCTCCGAAGATGCCCACATTCCGCCACCAACATCTTTGTTGCTGGAGTCGGTCGTGTTGGCGTTGATTGTCAAGGTGTGCGATGTTGCCAGGGGCACCGACTTGTCGTCGATGAAGAGCATCAGCACGCCGCCTTTAATGATAGTTTCCATATACTTGTATAATTTAAATTGTGAAGTTGAAATTTAGGGTTTGTATGTATGTATCATCGACGAAGTCTTCCTCGGCGGTGGTCATCTCGATATTGGTAACGGTCGTGTCCTGAAACACGCACGCACGCTTGTCGATGGCTGCACGCACGAGGTCGGCCACTTCGATGCTGGAGGTGTAGGTGTTGGATGCTATCACCACATCCACCGATGCCGTCTCGGAGGCAAGGCCGTCCTTGCAGTAGGTGGGAGTCACCGAATTGCGCCGGTACACGACAAAGGGGTACTGGGTGCCCTCCTTGCTCACGATGGGGAACACGCGGTTACCGATCATTTCGCTGAGAGCTCGGTCGGCGTTCAGCAGTGCGTTGATTACTTTGCCAATTTGGATCGTTGTCATTTCACTCTACTTTTAACGGCTCGCGCCACGGTTTTACAAAATGCATCTTCCATCGCATTCTTGGCAGTGCTAACTGAGTGAGCGAAGAAACGCGTCGCTCTCATCCTTCCCTTGTAGACATCTTCCCTCGTGAAACGGTCTTCGGTGCCCATTTCAAACCATTTGAGCCTGAAGTCGCCCATAATGTGCACCTTGCCCTTATCACCATTGGCCGATACCTTGCTGCGGATGCCGCGCTCGAGCGTGCTCTCTCTCTTCCAGCCTCTTTGGCGTGCTGAGTAACCGGTCTTAGAGCGGGCTGTCACACCTGCCAGCTGAAGGCGCGCCTCCTTCATCAGCACGCGGTTTGCGCTTGCGAAGGCTGCCTTGTGCACCTTCACCATGGAGCTCACGCCCAGCTGGGCGAACTTCCCCAGGATGACGCTCGTTTCGCATGTCAGCATCTCACTCATTGACCACCTCCCCGACTATCGTCTGCTGCTGCTTGTACTGCTCGTAATTGATCGTGATGATTCGGTAGCTGTTACCTCTCCAATTAATGAGCATCTTCGGGTTTATGTCCAGGTGGGTGCGGATGAGGAACTGCACGGTGTAGGGGTTTTGGACCTCGTGGTTGATGTCACCGCGAGAACCGGACCTGAACACCACCCTTGCCCTGGTGGTGGCGAATGGCTCGTAGGTTGTCACCTCATCGCCATAGTCATTGCGCGTCACCACTGGAGCGGTGATGCTGATGACCTCGCGAAGTAAACCGGCACGCATTCCCATATTAACCTACTGGATGATTTTTATATAATCCCTTCAAATACTCAAATGTGTAGGGCACATTCACCGCGCTGGCACCGATTGCCACTGGTTCACGGTTAGCGTAGAGGTTGCCCACCACTAAAAGCATCGCTTGGGTGATGGGTGCAGGCAGATTGCCTGACCCATCTACAAGCGTTGCGAGAGGTATATCTATGTCGCGCTCGACGACACGCTCGGCCACATCCATCAGCTGGCCGATGTACGCATCATCTTCCGTCACCGTCGAGTCTACGAGCAGGTGCTGTTTGCAAAGCGCGAGTGTTAGATATTGAGCCATGATTAGAATGTACCGAACTTGATTACATTAGTGGCAGCGGTGTGCCATGCAGCGTCCATGTAAACATTGATCACGAGGCGGATTGCGCCATTGCCAGCCTGGGTGTAAGGATCAACAGTGATGTCGATGCCGCCCCACTGACCAACGGCCAGGTACTTCCAGTCAGCAACTGCGAAAGTGTCAGCTGCTACATTGGGAGTGCTGAAGCAGGGGACATCCTCGAGCATGCCATCCTCATAGACGAGGCGGGTGCTGTCGTTGTAAGTCAATGCGCGGAACTTAGCCTTAGCAGAAGGCGAAGCAATCACGGCGGTCACATGACCCTTGGCGGTTTCAACAGCGGCCTCAAGGACGCATACATCTTCCCAAGTGCTCACGCTGGTGGGAGTCACACCGTAGGCAAGGCCAGCGGGCTGAGTGGCTGAACCCTGAGCAGAACCTAACACAGTGTTCTCGAATTTCTCATTGATGGCACGGATAAGGTTGGCCTGAAGCACAGCCTCAGCGTTAGATCCAGCATCCTGGAGCAGCAGCTGCTTCGAGATATCCATGTAAGCGGTCAGTCGCTTGGGTTGCAGAGTCACAGCAGAAATGCTGGCAGCAGCATCACTTGCAGCGGCGTTTTCACCTGCCCATGCTACGCTTGCAGCGGTCATCATGGGGACCTTCAGGTCGCCTACGAGGCCAGTGTAGTAGGTTGCGCCAGCCTTCTCGAGCACGCTCTCAGCGCGAAGCTCGTCGAAGATGGGGGCTACATCCACAGGCACGGTGGCACCGGTAGTGTTAGTAACTGATACGGTTGCACGAGTCTCAGCGGTGGGGATAACAATGTCGCCCTGAGTGCTGAGGCCAGCGGCACGCATTTGTTCGTTACCAGCGTTGATCACTGCGCTGGCAGTCTCGTCGAATTGCTCCTTGTTGACCACCGAGCGGATGGCACGAAGCAACGAAAATTTCTTGGTTTCTTCCATTTTGGGTTGGGGTTTGGGGTTAATAATTGTTCTTTCTTCTGCGTCTTTGATTTCTGCCTTCTTCTCGTCGATGGCGGCGATGAGGTCGTTGAAGTTCTGCTCCTCATCTTCGCTCAGCTTGCGCTCCTCAGCCTGCCCATTCTCCAGGATGGCATCGGCCTTGGCACGCAGTTCGTCGAGTTCGGCATTAAGTGTTACGAGTGATTTCATAACTTTTCCTTTAATTGTTTGTAATACTCGGCAAGTTCGGCCTTCTTGGCCTCCTCTGCCATTCTCTTTTCTTGCTCCTCGCGGGCGACTAACTCATCGTAGCCACGACGGTCAAGTTCTACACTGGTGCCATAGTAGGCGGGGTCATATACAGGCGAAACATCGTAGAGTCGCTCGATGCGCTTGATCGTGCGCTTCACCATGCCGCCTTCCATGCGTTCCCATGCATCCTCCTTCACCGTAAAAGCGAAGGATGACTGGTTGATGTCGCCGCGTTTCAGCCCCTCGATGAGTTCATTGCCGAGGGCTGTGGCGGGAGCATCGAAGGCATAGCGCAGACCGATGTCGTCCACCTCGAGTTCCAGCGAATTGCCAGCAGCTGACTGAGGCACATTGGCACCACGGTGGCGGGCAAGGGCTCCTCGTGAACTGTCGTGGTTCAGCCAGCACATGACATCGCTGTTGTCGAGCACACCTTCAAGGGCTGAAGGTTCAATGACCTCGATGATGCCACCAAGGTCACGGCTCTCTGAATTGAAAACAAGTGCGTACCCTTCAATACGGCGGCTGTCGTCGTCCATTGCGCGGGTTATACACTTGTCGCAAAATCTTCGTTCTGTCATTTGTCTAAAAAATTGGTGTCTATTCAATGCTATTTTGCGTGTGGTACACACAAAAAAACCGCTCATCACTGAGCGGCCTTTCTAAAAGCTACAAAACAAAAACAAAACAAATAAGAATACCAGATGTTATGGCAGCATCCTGTCCATTTGCTCATTGAATGTGGGCTGTGTCGCTTTGTCAAGCGTCTGCATGTTCACCTGGATAAAGTGGTCATCGCCGCCCTTGATGGGCTCGAGGTTGAGGTCTTTTCTGATTTCGTTAACGCTCAGAGCTCCGACATTGAACATCTCCCTGGCATAGGTCGAGCGGCTGGTTATATCAGTGCGAAGCAGTGCAGATATATCAAATTTTACATCTATCCTGAATTTTTCGTCGGCGCGGAACAATTTGCGCTCGAGTTCGAGTTCTATCTTTTCCAGGATAGGCGAGAGGGTGTCGGTGAGGAAGGCCAACTGCGTGGCCTCTACGGTGCTGTAACTCGACTTTGTAAGGTCGAAGCACTTGACCGGCGACACGCCAAAAAAGCGGCAGATGTCTATCACGCTATATTGGCGCGTCTCGAGCAGCTGGGCATCGCTGGGGTTGACCGTGATGGGCTTGAACTCCATGTTTCCAGGAAGAACCGCCACGCCGTTAGGGGTGCCCACAGGCCCGAATGAGGTGTTCCATTTGCCCTTGATGTCGTCTGCCTGCTTTTGATTCAATGGCCCCTGTACGGTGAGAATGCCGCCCACATTTGCGCCACCGGTGAAGAACCCGCGCGCATGTGCCTCGCTCGCACTGGCAAGCCCCAGCGAGTTGGCGGCATAGGCCAACGTGCTGATGCCGTGGATGCCGTCCACGCTATAGTTGAGGATGTGGATCATGTCTTCTTGAGCCACTTCGCCGATGCCGGCCACCATGTAGCTGATAGGTGCCTCGTCAATCAAGCCATGCTCGATCACGGTCACATAACCAGCCGGAAGATACACGAGCGACTTGGGGTTCCCGAGGCCGTCACGCTTGATGTAGGCGTAACCATTGCCGCGAAGCAGCATGCTGGTCACCAAGTTCTTGATGAAGGTGTAGCGCGACATGAGTTTGTTCGGTTCCTTGCTCAGTAGGTAGTAGCTCGGATGGTTAATCAGTCGCTTGCTGTATCCGTCGGGGTCAATGCCAAAGGGCTCCAGCGGGAGCTGGGCCACGCTGTCGCTGATGACTTCCACACACCGATAGACAGCCGACAGGGCCATAGGCTCAGTGCGTGCCTGGCCGTTGCTGTAGTTAAGGGCCAGCGAGCACAGCCCGCGTTCCTCTGTCTTTTCCTGTTTTTGTTTCTTAAAAATTCCCATATCTCAGTATATGTCGTTAGTGTAATGCGGGGTTTCCAAGTAGATGCCCAGTGCCTGAATCGCTGCGATCACACCGTCAATCTTCTTTTTTTCGAGGCCCTTGTTGGGCTTCACATTGCCGTTGTGGTCGCGTTTCAACTGAACATTGCGAAAGCAGAACCGCGTGATGTCGTTATCGTCGAGCACCGCCCGCCCGCTCAGCAATAGTCGCTCCATTTCCCTCGTAGGCTTGTTAAAATTGCCTATCGCCTGGGAGTATTCCTGGAGGGGCAGCCCCTTCTCGGTAGCATCTATGGCCCACTGCACGGCGTTCCACTTGTCATACCCTATTACAGCAATACTTAGCGTGTTCCCCAATGCCATTAACTCGTTGGTTATGTAGTCGTAGTCAGTCACATTTCCAGGCGTGATGTGCAGCATGCCCATGCGCTTCCAGTAACGGTACAATTCCTTATCGGGTTTCTCTATTAATGCCGTTTCGGGCGCGTAATAGTCGACTTTAAAGTAATAAAGCCCTTCATGCACCACGAGCTTCGCCACCGCTGTGAGGTCGCTCGTGCTCGCTAAGTCCACGCCCACATAGCACAGCGCATCCTCACCGAATGCCGCCATGTCCACCGGCTGGGTCGCTTCGAGTATGTAGTGTTCGGGAATCCACACATCCGATGTGTCGCACCACTTGTTCAGGTTCTTCGTGACCGTGCTGGTTTCTTCTGCTGGGTTGTTCTTCGCCTGTTGCACCTGGCCGCGGATGTATTTCGAGGTGACTGTTATGTCGAGGTTCGGGTTGGCCTTCACCCATACCGCCTCATCTTGCCAGTCATCGCCCTCGTCCAGGCTGAAGATGGCCACGAACAGTTCATCGTCGTGCTTCAGACCCTTCAGCACCTCAACCGCCACCGACCTCAACTGGTAGCATGGCGAAGTCTTATCGAAGCCGGCTGTCGTGATCGTGCATAGGTGTGGGTTCTGACGCATGCCCATGGATGATTTTATCACATCGCGCACTCGCGAGTTCTTCGCCGCGTGGAACTCATCCACGAGGCCGAAGCTACAGTTAAAGCCGTCCAGCTTGCTATCGTCGGCAGCGAGCACCCTCAGCCTTGATTTTGTCGCGTCAAAGAAGATGTCGGCACGGAATGCCCGCAAAACTGAGCCCTTCGCGTCGATGGTCGAGGCATAATTGCGACACATATCAAAGCAGATCTTTGCCTGGTCTTTCGAATTTGCACACAGCAGCACCTCGGCACCTCCTTCACCGTCGGCTACGAGAAAATACAGGCATAGGGCAGCCGCCAGCGACGATTTGCCGTTCTTTCGGGCCACTTCGATGTAAGAAGACGAAAAACGGCGATTATCAGTACCAGCCCAGTAAAAACCGACAATATTCGCCACGATAAACACTTGCCAGGGCTCTAAAACGAACCTTTTGCCGTTGCTTTTACCGGTGAAGTGCTTCAGCAATCCGATAAAATTAACCGCTTTCTCGACCGCTTCGGGGCGAAAGTCAAACCGCTCATCGTCAAGATCTGCGAGAAATCGGCGGCATGCGGTCACTATCAGGTCGCCAGCAACCACCTCACCGGCCACCACGCGCCTGGCATACTCTGTGTAGTTAATTGAGCCCACTCAAAAACGATGCCAGCTCCGACTCCTCGGCGGGTTCTTCGCCCCTCTCGAGCCTCTTGCGGCTCATCGCCGTGAGGCCGTAGGCGTTTAGTACATTAGTGATGTGGGTCTGTGCGTTGCTCATCGCCTCAAGCGCGGGGTTCTTGCGCACCCAGCCCTTCGCCGTGGTGATGGTCACGCCGTTCTTCAGCACATTCTCCTCGGCCTCGTTTCTCACATTCAGCCACATGGCCAGCGTCTTCATCGACTGCCTGTCGCTGTCGGTCATCTTCCCGCGCTCACAAAGGCATGCTATCACTTCCTCCATGTATTGCCGCACCTCGGGCCTGTAGCTCGCGAAGTCTCCGAGCATCTCCGATACGGATGCCGCGCCCGCACTGTTCGTCAAGTTCTTTTGCTTCATATTCGACATTAAAATTTTTAGTTGTGCCATGCCTGTGAAGCCACCCATGGCATTCCTCGCACAGAGCAACCAGGTTGGTGTAATCGTAGGCGCGGAACTTCGCCATGAGCGCATCGTAGTTCGTGAAGCTGTCGGCATGGTGAACATGCTGGGCCAGCGTGATGATGCCGCGCGCCTCGCAAAGCTCGCAAAGCGGATGGTGGTAGAGGTAGGCCAGCCTGAGCGACCGCCACTCCTTCGACGCGTAGATCTTCACGCGCTCCTTCCGTGCCTCAGTCATCTTCCATTCCGTCCGCTTGTGTGGCTTTTTTGTCAGCCTGTTGATAGTCGGCATAGCTTGTTATTTTATTTTTCTGTTGTCTGTTTTTCTTTATTATTTCTCTTAATGTGTTGTAAAACAATCTTTTAAACTGCTTTACAAAATCACTTTGCACCGGTCGCAATGTTATCCGGCAGTAGGTGTCCTGGAATGCGTCCGCCGTCATGTCATCCCTGATCAGCGGTGCCAGCTCTGCATAGTGCTTCACCACCAGGCGCGCCACCTCGTCATTGCGACGCGCCGCCCGCGTGTAGCACGAGGTGCGCCGGTACTTATCCCCCCGACTTCTCATCATTCGAGAAATCCTCCACGAAGTTGAAAAGCACCACGCGCACCAGGTCGCTCCGTGTGCAGTCGAACTGCTGAGCAATGCGCGACATCTCGTTGTCGAGGTAAGGCGTTATGCGAACCCGCAGCATGATGTCCTTGTTTACCGTGTTATCTGTCGTTATCACTTTCGTTCCCATAAACGCAAATATAGCAAATAAACACCAATAAAACAACAGATTAAACACTTTTTAATTTAGCCATATTGGCAATTTTGGGCGAAAGTCGTGGCATGTCAGTGCCAGGTTGCTGCTTATCACCTCCATGCCCCTGAAGCATGGGCACCGCACACAGTCTTTACAAGTCACACCCGAGCGCATAACAGGGTCGCACCCTGGTATCATGTCGCTCTTAGGTTTACTGTTCAGTTTCTTCAGCATGCGGTCAACGGTCGAGGAACTGGTACCCATGTGCCTGGCGCACCGCTCCATGCTCATCGTCGCACAGTTCCTCAGCAACCAGTCGCCGTACTCTTCAATTAGTTGTTGCATCTTTGTCATGGCTCAATCTTTATAAAGTGTTTACACTTCTGTGCATGCTTCCCAGGCTTCCCAAGCATCGCCACGCGGTATGGGTCTGCCTGGCCTATGGCCCACCTCGCGCAGCTGCTGTGCGCTGGGCACGAATCGTTCCTACATGCGAACATGCCAGCATTCGACAGCCGCTCGTCCTTCCACTGGCATGGCTGGCGGCTGTTGCATTGCAGCTCGTCGCACTTGCAGCATGGAACGCCTTTGTCGCACGGCGGGAATTGCTTCAATATGCAGTCAGCGCAGTACTTCATTGCTCACCTCCTTTCTTTGGTTCAAAGTTCTCCCAAAATGTTTTGCTGTCCATGATACACGCACCATGGATTAGAGTCTTACCTTGCCATGCTTCGCATTCGTAGACTTGTCCGACAATCAACCGTCTCTGAGAGTCTGATTTAATACACTTTGCGTAAAATTTCCTTAACATTCTTTGCCTCCTTTCATTGGTTTTTGTGGTCCGAAACCAAAGTTTTTGAGAGCCTTAATAAAATCTTCTTTACTTTCGTACCAGTTACTGTCAATGCGATACACTCGCTTGGACTTGCTAAACTCAAAACCTTTCTTCTCGGTGATGTCGCAAAATCCAAGCCGTCCGCTATCATCGGCATATACCGATTGATGCTCGTTCTCCATGCTCAAATGCGATACAAAATGGAAAGGTACCTTTTTTACTTCGTCGTAGGTCATTGCTCACCTCCTTTCAAGTTTGTCGGAATTTCCGACGAACTGCTTGTCTTTTTGCTGACATCGGCAAAATGTTCGGGCGGTGCTGGCAGCGGCATCCAGTGGGTGACCGCTTTATCAAGCATAAGGTCATTGTAGTAGTAGGATGATTGCACGCCGAGTATAGTGTGGTAAAACAAGTATCTACCATCTTCTTTCGGAAGTTCATCCTCCACGCTTATCCAGTGATGGTGGGTATCTGCCCACTCAACACCGCACTCAAAGCCGACATCAAAGGGAATTCCCATCGTTTCTCCATTCCCTATAATCCGAAGATATTCTTTGACTTGTTCTTCTCGTGTCATAGCACGCCTCCTTTCGTGTTACCTTCATGAATAATAACATTCTCATAGCCAGGAATGTCAAGTTTTTTGCAGTTGTTCGGTTTTACCGAACTACTCTCATCACTGGTTGGTCTCTTCTTCATCTCGTTGCGCACTTTAAAGAATCCCCAAAGGACAAAGCCGAATAAGATTGCGAGGATGGCGGTGAAAAGCACCCCCATGCACTCGAAGAAGTTGATGCTTAGTGTGCTCATGCCTTCCCTCCTTTCCCGAGACATTCCTCGCAGATCTGCTCAAATTCCTCTATCGGGTCGTAGCCCAACAGCTCCTGGATATATGCCAGGTCATCCTCGTCGC
>JAFOKO010000054.1 GCA_017419715.1 Oscillospiraceae bacterium
GTCATGGAGTTGCTGACCGGGGTGCCGGTGGCAAAGATAACCCCTCGGCTGCCGGTGATCTCGTCCATGTAGCGACACTTGGCGAACATATCGCTGGACTTTTGGGCATCGCTGGTGGAGAGGCCCGCCACATTCCTCATTTTTGTGTAAAGGAACAAATTTTTGTAGTTATGAGCTTCATCGACAAATAACCTGTCCACGCCAAGCTGCTCAAAAGTCACCACATCGTCCTTGCGGCTCTCAGCCTGGAGCTTTTCCAGTCTGGCCTCCAGGGATTTGCGGGTCCGTTCCAGCTGTTTGACCGTGAAACGCTCACCGCCGCTGGCCTGCACCTCGGCAATACCCTCGGTGATCTCGTCGATCTGCTCGTAGAGGAGCCGTTCCTGGCGCTCCCGGCTGATGGGGATTTTTTCAAACTGCGAATGTCCGATGATAACGGCATCGTAGTCTCCGGTGGCAATTCTGGCACAGAATTTTTTGCGGTTGTGGGTCTCAAAATCCTTGCGGGTCGTGACCAGGATTTTTGCAGAGGGATAAAGTCGCAGAAACTCCGATGCCCACTGTTCTGTCAGGTGGTTCGGCACCACAAAGAGGGACTTCTGGCATAGCCCCAGGCGCTTGGATTCCATCGCAGCGGCCACCATCTCAAAAGTTTTGCCAGCGCCTACCTCGTGTGCCAATAGCGTATTGCCGCCATACAGCACATGAGCAATAGCACCCAGCTGGTGATCCCGCAGGGTAATGGACGGGTTCATGCCGCCAAAGGTGATGTGGGACCTGTCGTATTCACGGGGCCGGGTGGAGTTCATTTCCTCGTTGTACTGGCGCACCAGGGTCTGGCGGCGCTCCGGGTCCCTCCAAATCCAATCACGGAAAGCGTCCCGGATGGCCTGCTGCTTTTGGGCGGCCAGAGTGGTCTCCTTGGCGTTCAGCACCCGGCGTTCCTTGCCGTCTGCGTCCTCCACGGTGTCGTAAATGCGGACATCCCGCAGGTTCAGGCTGTCCTCCAAAATCTTGTAGGCGTTGGCACGGCTGGTTCCGTAGGTGGTGTAGGCCGCCACATCGTTTTCGGATACAGAGCTTTTGCCTGTGACCTGCCACTCGGCGGTATAGGAGGCGTAATTGACCTGGATGGCGCGCTGGAGATAGTACGGGGTGTTGAAGGTCTCATACATGAATTGCTGGATGTACTCCTTGTCGATCCAGGTAGCGCCCAGGTGCACCTCGATCTCTGAAGCGTCCAGGTCTTTAGGCTGGGCTGCGATCAGGGCCTCCACATTGATGGCAAAGGCCGGGTCCTGCTGTGCGGCCCGCTGTGCCTGCCGCAGCTTGCGCCGTACATTACCGGAAAGATATTCGTCGGCGGTCACATAGATAGGCCGTTCTCCCTCCGGCACCGGCCCAGGCAGGCGGAAGATCACGCCTTGCAGCTCAGCGGCCAGCTCGTCGCTGGTCTTGCCGGTAAGCTGTTCCATGTACTCCATATCCACACGGGCCTTTTCCGCAATGGATACGGCCAGGGCTTCGCTGGCGGTATCCACGGAAGTCACCGCCTCATGGGGCTTGATGGTCCGCTTGGTGAACATATCCGCCTTGCGCTCCAGCCTGCCGTCCTCGTCCACGATCTCCAGCGCGCAGAGCAGATAATAGCTGGAATCGTCGGCAAAGGCCAGCCGGTTCGCCCGGTCATTGATAAGGCCGTACTTGGCGGAAAAATCGTCATAGAGCCGGTTCAGATCCGCCTGTTTCTCCCGGATGTCGCTGTCCGGCGTGGCTGCGTCCATTTGCAGGTCGATCAGTTCCTGGACGCAATCCCGCAGCCCTACCATGCCTTTGACACGAGCCTCGGCGGTGGCGTTGAGGTCAGGCCGCACCATACGGCTGTTTTCCCGGAAATACACCGCACCGTCCACCACCGTATAGGAGTAGTTTTTCACATTGGGATCAGCCGGGAGGGATTCGTCGATGTCCTCGCCTTCGCCCAGCTCCGGCAGCTCAGCCTCCTGGTAGGTGCCGCGAATGTACTTCACGGCATCATGCAGCTGATCGGCCAGCTCCAGCCCCTCGATGGGATTCACAGTGTAGTCCATGCCGTGAGCGGTGCTTTCCGGTTCCTGTCGGCCCAGCACCATTTCCGGGTGGTCCAGGAAATAGCGGTTGATGGCAAAGCCGTCCTCGGTCTGGCCGGTCTGCGTCCATTCCGGCACAATGTCCAGCGGACGGTCCCGCTTTTGCAGGAAAATGATGTCCGATACAACCTCAGTCCCCGCATTGGCCTTGAACGCATTGTTGGGCAGACGGATGGCCCCCAGCAGATCGGCGCGCTGGGCCAGATACCGGCGCACGGTGGAATCCTTGGAATCCATCGTATAGCGGCTGGTGACAAAAGCCACCACGCCGCCGGGACGCACCTGGTCCAGCGCCTTGGCGAAAAAGTAGTTGTGGATGTTGAAATTCAGCTTGTCATAGGCTTTGTCCCGGACCTGATACTGGCCGAAAGGCACATTGCCCACCGCCAGATCGTAGAAGTCCCGCCTGTCGGTGGTCTCAAATCCGGCCACGGTGATGTGCGCTTGGGGATAAAGCTGCCGAGCAATCCGCCCGCTGGGCCAGATACTTCCGCACAGCAGTGTCCTTGGCATCCAAGGTATAGCGGGAGGTCACAAAGGCCACCACACCGCCGGGACGCACCTGGTCCAGCGCCTTGGCGA
>JAFOKO010000055.1 GCA_017419715.1 Oscillospiraceae bacterium
ATCTAACCAGATTGAGCGTCTGAACAAAGAACTAAAACGGCGTTCTAAGGTAATCGGCGTCTTCCCCAATGAAGATTCTGTCCTGCGGCTCATGGGTTCCGTGCTCATTGAGCGTCACGATGCCATACTGAGCGGAAAGGCAGTTTTTAGCAAGGAGTCGCTGTCAACGCTGATGAATTCCGATGTCCCAGCAAAGCTGATCGTAATTGCCGAAGAACAGCGGAGACTTCTTGCTGCGTGAGATAGCACAGCTGTCTGTCCCTGTCAAGGCACCGGCTGCGCCTCGCCTGCGGCGGCCTTGACAGCGCCAGCCACCTGTGCTGTGTGGTAGACAAGAGGCTTAAGCAGTCTCCTGCATGTTATGCCTAAAGCAATTTACACACAATTTCGGACTTGACTCTTCTGCAAAATAGCGGGTGCATTTGAGGTCCCGTCAGAAGTTGAAAATAGGCCGTTTTTCTCCTTGATGGACCTGACTTGGTTGTATCTGCCGGAGGCCAATATTCTATCGTTTCAAAAAATGACTACCGTTTCACACAAAGAAAGTCCGTGATGAGGACCGGCTGATCCTCGTCACGGGCATTTTGCTTTCCGGCATCAGAGCGTTTCCGTAACCTCCGCACCGTTCTTGAAGCGGAATACCATCCGGCCATCGTGGTAGACCGTCACCCGGTCAATCAGGTTATTCCAGAAGCGATCAGTGAATTCCAGCGGCAGCGTGGTGTCGATGGCCTTTATCTCGAACATGAAGCATTCCAGCACATCAGCCTGAAAGCTCCGTGTAATTCTCAGTTTTCGCAAATCATCCAGCCGGTCCTGCGCCGCATGGTAACGCTCGACCAGCGCATCGTATTTTCTGTTGTACTCATCCTGCGGAATAGCGGTGGTGGCGTTTTCGGCAATCAGCCGTTTGGTCAGTTCGGAAACGACCTCGATCTCGTCATTGAGCGTGGCGCACTCTGCATCAATAGTGTCTGTGTTCAGGTATTCATCATGGATCATCCGGCAGGTCTCAAGCAGTACCTCCCGGTCCTCGGTAAGCTGAGCAACGGCCCGGAGGAACAGCCGCTTGATGTCCTCCTCGTATAAATGCGGTGTGGTGCAGCGGTCCTTGCCCTTGAACTTCCCGTTGCACTGCCAGATCACCCGGCGGTATTTATCCGTGCTGTGCCATACCTTGCTGCCGTAGAAATCGCCGCAATCGCCGCAGACGATCTTTGCGGAAAACGGGCTAAGGCTGTTGTGGTGCTTGCCTCTGGATTTGCGGACGGCCATTTCATCCTGCACCTTCTGCCATTGGACCGGATCGATAATGGCCGGATGGCTCTGGTCTACAATGTACTGCGGCACCTCGCCCTCATTGACCTTCATCTTCTTTGACAGGAAATCCACCGTGAACTTTTTCTGCAAAACTGCCGAGCCCTTGTATTTTTCGTTCGTCAGAATGCTCTCGATAGTGCTGGTCTGCCATTTTTCCTTGCCGCGAGGCGTGGGGATGCCCTTGGCGGTAAGGTGTGTAGCGATCCAGTTTACCGTTTTGCCCTGAATGAAAAGCCGGTAAATCTCTCTGACGATTTCGGCCTCCTCCGGCACAATCTCCGGCAAGCCGTCAGGCCCTTTGCGGTAGCCGAGGAAGGATTTATACGGCAACGACACCTTTCCGTCTGCAAAGCGTTTTCGCTGGCCCCATGTGACATTTTCGGAAATGGAGCGGCTCTCCTCTTGGGCAAGGCTCGACATGATGGTAATCAGCAGTTCGCCCTTGCTGTCGAATGTGTAAATGCCCTCTTTCTCGAAATAGACCTCAGTGCCGTGTTCCTTCAGCTTGCGAACGGCGGTGAGGCTGTCCACAGTGTTTCGAGCAAAGCGGCTGACGGATTTCGTGACGATCAGGTCGATCTTTCCGGCCAGCGCATCCGCAATCATGCGGTTGAAGCCGTCTCTGTGCCGGGTGTTCGTTGCGGAGATTCCTTCGTCCGTGTACACATCCACGAACTCCCAATCCGGATTTGAGCGGATGTACTTGGTGTAATAATCCACCTGCGCCTCGTAGGAGGTGAGCTGCTCTTCGCTGTCGGTGGAAACACGAGCATACCCGGCCACCTTTCGTCTGCTCCGGGCATTGACCGGCATTTTGGAATGGAGCGTCTTTGAAGCCGGTATTACAGTGATGTTAGCCATTGTGCCTGTTCCTTTCTATCGCTTTTTGCCTTGCGGCCTCTTTCATCTTCGGAGTCCAGCTTTCGGCCCGTGAGCGGTCCTGCCATCGTTTAACGGCTTTTCTAGACCGCTTTTTTCTGATAAATCAGCTTGTGAAACATCAATGTTTCCTCCGTTTCTTGAGTTTTGGGGCAATACCCCGTTTGAATTATGGTTTTTGCGTTCGTGACCCCACGCCGCTGTCCGGCCCGGAAGGTCACAGAGATTCAGACCGCCCTACGGTCATCGGAACACAACCATACGCATCACCGCCTTTCATGTTTTTCACTTCCCACTGGACAAAAACAGCCCAAGTGGTCCGCTTTTTTGAGATTTTTTCGTGCAGATCTACCGTTTCACGGCTGCCTGACGAAAACGCTTTTACCATCAGGCTTTCCGGCTTTTAGTGCAGGTCGTGTAGGGTATTTCCGTTATTTTTCCTATAGGCTTATTTTTTTGCTCCTATAGAAAAGTTTAGGTAGAGCCCTTCACGACCTGCACCTTTTCCATATAGGTCTTGCAGCTTGCAGGCCAATCGTTTCACCGCTGCCTGACGAAATTGCTGGTTCCATCTGCCTTTTCAGCCGCTGGTGACACTCTTTGACGGGTAAATCCGTAACTTTTCTATAGGCTTGTTTTTTTGGCCCTATAGAATAATTTTTGAAAAGAATGTCATCGACCGTCACCATTTACCCAAAATGCCCTGTGCCGTCAGGCCTTTCGGACGAAACGCCTGAAACGATTCCTCCCACTACCCACTGGAGGGTTTTGCCGGTTTTGAACGAAAGATTTTGAAAATTTCTTCGTTCAGTATCCCCTTGACAAAAACGGTGAAGTGGTCCGCTTTTTCGAGAACTTTTTCTCCCACTACCTACTGGAGGGAAATGGGGTGTTTGGCCAAAAAGTTCTGAAGCTTTTTCTCTCCAGTATTCCCTTGACAAAAATCGCCGCTCGGTCTAAAGAAACGGAAGATTATTTCTCCTCCCACTACCCACTGGACAGAACAGGCCGTTTTGAACGAAAGAAAATGAAAAAAGCCTCCGGAAATTATCCAAAGGCAGTAGAAATTTTCATATTTTCGTGATATAATAAATGGTAGTGTTTGATTAACCCGTTAGGTGCAAGGAGGCACGAAATGGCTGTTACGTATAAAAAGCTGTTCCATATGCTGATTGACAGGAATATGACACCGGCCCAGCTTCAGCAGGAAGCCGGATACAGCGCTAACATATCCACACGTCTGCGCCGGGACTACTACATCTCACTTGAGTCCGTGGAGAAGATTTGCCGGGTTCTGAACTGTAAGGTGGACGAAATTGTGGAGTTCATCCCGGATGATGAAAAGTAGGAGGTTTACATATGGGTATTGATGATGTATTGAATCTGATTGCGATTATTATTGCCCCCATTGCTGCTGTTCTAATAGGCCAGTGGCTCCAGAACCGTTCTGAGAGGCGTAAAGACAAGCTCGATATCTTCAAATCGCTGATGATCGCGAGAAATGGGTGGAGCTATGAAAGCGTCAGAGCACTCAATATTATTGATATTGTTTATGCTGATGATACCAATGTCAGGATGCGTTGGAAAGAGTACTATGACAGGCTCTGCATAGAGAACCCATCTGATACCGATTTGAAAAAGATCAAAACCGCCCAAGAAAAACTACTTGAGGCTATGGCAGTCTCGCTTGGATATAAGGACACGGTCACTTGGGAGACTATTCAGAATCCATATGTTCCCAAGGGAATGATCAAGGCAGAGCAGATGCAGCGAGAATATCAGAATGGCCAGCTTGCTTGGGCAAAGCTCGCTGAGAGTTTTAATAATTCAATGCAAAGCCCTGCTGCGAAGCCACAGGAACCACGCGATTTGGAGGAAAAGCAGCATGATTAACTGGATGCACTTTCCGAAGAATAAACCGCTGGACGAAATCTCTGCTCAGATTGTCAAAGCTTTTGAAGCAGTCGATGCCACCATTGACTCTTATACGCATCAGCTAAAAAGCGATGAGGTACTTACAGCGGTCCGTCCGGGGCTGGAGGCCCTTGGATTTGATGTCGAGAAAAGTAAGAAAAGCAATGACCTTGTTGCAGTCCCGGTGCTGTATGGTGTAAACGGCAAAATCGAAAAAGCCTTTGAAGCGGACGGTTATCTCTCTACTGCGGGATACGTCATTGAGGTTGAAGCAGGACGAGCCGTTGTCAACTACCAGTTCCTTAAAGATTTCTTTGAGGCCTGCACGATGGTCGGTGTAGATAAGCTCTGTATTGCTGTTCGGAACAAGTATCGTGCTTTCAATGATTTCGACCGTGTTTGTAAATTCTTTGAAGCTATGTATGCAAGTAACCGCCTCGGCATTCCGCTTTCAGGATTGCTGATAATCGGCTATTGATGGAGGTGTCACACGAATGAGACTTGAAGATTTGATGGAGCGCGCCGCGAAATACGATGAGAATCTCGCACGTGATATCAAAGACTATGTTCACGGGCGCAGGTATGGTTTGGTCTATGAGGCCTCCAAGCCTGAATTTGTCCGGATGTGGAAGAAGCCCGTGGTTCGTGGTGATATTGTAAATATCCTGCCTCCCCGTGGAGTGATGGAGGACACAAAAAACGATGACGATCCTTCTGAAATCGTTTATAAGGTTATCAGCATATCTAACGGTGTAGCTACGCTGCGTAACGAAAAAACGGATGAAACCGTTACAGCATCGGTTGATGATATTGTTGCATTAGCCCGCTTTGATAAGCCGATTTATGCCGGGCTGAAAGAAACCGGTCGTGTGGAGCGCGGCGGCGATAAGCCATACCATGTTGTCATCAATGGAGAAAACTATCATGCGCTTCAGACCTTGGTATACGCTTATCAGGGTCAAGTGGATTGTATTTACATAGACCCTCCATATAATACCGGAGCAACAGACTGGAAATATAATAATAACTACGTAGGCAAAGATGATAAGTATCGGCATTCTAAGTGGTTGACTTTTATGGAAGATCGTCTGAGGCTTGCAAAAAAGCTGCTTAACCCTAAGGATTCCGTACTTATTGTGACGATTGATGAAAAGGAATACTTGCGTCTTGGATTGCTATTGGAGCAGCTGTTTCCAGAAGCAGATATCCAAATGGTAAGTTCTGCAATAAACGGAAAAGGGGTATCGCGTGATAGTGAGTTTTTTCGCGTAAACGAGTATATCTTTTTTGTTAAAATTGGCGATTGCCTTTTTTCGGAATTGAGTTTGCCAGACGAATGGTTGGGCAATATTAAAACTTCTACTACTAAACAGGTAAGATGGGGAAGTCTGATGAGAAGTGGTACTGGTGCCGATCGAAAGGACTCACCCGGCTGCTTTTATCCTATTTTTATCTCAAAAGATAAAAAGGAGTTTCGTGGTGCTGGAGAAGTAATCCCTATAGGAGTTGACAGATCTACAGCTCGTATTCCTGATGATGTAATCGCTATTTTTCCTATTCACGATGACGGAACAGAGGGAAGATGGCAATATTCAAGGGATAAATTTCTTGAACTTCAAGCAAAAGGATATGCACGAATCAGTACTTATACAAAAAAAGACGCAACGATAAGGTACATTTCAGAAGGGTGGCAAAAAAGAGTTGAACGCGGTGAAATAGAGGTCATTGGGAAAGGCCCCGATGGATCTTTAATTTTTAACGATGAAGAATACGATCAAAAATATATTCCAGGCAATCAATGGTGGATTAACACACATGATGCTACTGAATTTGGAAGCAAGCTCGTACAAAAAATAATAGGGAAACGTTTTTCTTTCCCTAAATCGCTTTATGCTGTCCATGACACTTTACGGTTCTTTGTGAATAACAAACCAAACGCTCTGGTGGTAGATTTTTTCGGTGGATCTGGGACAACATTACATGCAGTTAATCTGCTTAACGCCGAAGACTGCGGACAAAGAAAATGTATCCTCGTAACCAATAACGAGATCTCAGAAGACGAAGAAATAAGCCTAACGGCACAGGGGTTAAGGCCAACCGATGAAAAATGGGACGATCTCGGTATTGCTCGATATGTTACATGGCCGCGCACTGTTTGCTCTATTGAAGGACAAGATATCAAAGGAAAACCATTAAAAGGTGACTATGGCCGCCCTATTGAGACATATCAAGAGTACGAAGGCGAAATCATCGATCCTGTAACCGGCAAGAAAAAACGAAAGAAACTGTTTGAAAAAGTCAAACGACCTTTCTATCCTGAACTGGCTGATCATAAGATGTCTGATGGATTCAGGGAAAACGCCATCTTCTTTGACCTTGAATACTTGGAGCCTTCTGTGGTTAACGCAGATCTGGCTTTCGACCGTATTGCTCCGATCCTGTGGCTCGCCGGAGGATGTAAAGGAGAGATTCTTCAACGCCAAAAGGGATATGTGATTGGAGAAACCTATGCTGTGCTTTTTGATCCACGCTATAAAACACGGTTTGTTGATGCCGTCTTAGAAAACAAGGAGATAAAAACCTCGTTCATTGTGACGGATGCAGCAGAGCGTTATCGTAGCTTATGCGCAGAATTACCGGGGTGCAGAGTGATGCAGTTATATGAAAGCTATCTTCGCTCCTTTGAAATCAACGCCATAGGATAAGGAGAAATACATATGAAATTTGAATTAAAAGATTTTCAGGTAACTGCGACAAAGGCATTACTGGATAGAATGCTGAAGGCCCGCGATGCATACTATCGAGACGGCGATCCCGCCTCATGCTGCTTGGCTTCTCCTACCGGCTCCGGTAAAACCATTATGGTAGCTGCTGCTGTGGAAGCGATCTTTAACGGCAATCCCGAATGGGGTATTGAGCGTGATCCGTTTGCTACTGTGTTGTGGGTTTCCGACAGCCCATCTTTGAACGAACAGACGATTTATAAGTTCCGCGAGGCGACAGATTTGGACCCCACGCTTATCGAAACCATTGAGAACACTTTCACTGGTGATCATGATGAGCTCGAACCGGGACATATATACTTTTTAAACCGTCAGAAGCTGTCCAGCGCGGGTCTGCTCACAAAAGGCGGGGAAATTCCGACCTTCTGGCAGTTGCTGCGCCGCACGGTCAATGATAGTTCTGTCCATCTTTATATGCTCTATGACGAAGCACATAAGGGTTTGGGCAGCGCGGACAAAAAGGATACTGCCGGCGAAACAATCACAAGCAGGATCATTGACGGCGATGATGGAAAGTGTCCGATACCTGTTGTCGTCGGTATATCGGCAACACCGAAGCGTTTTACCGCTGCAATGGAAGGGCGTTCGGAGCGTATCCCTTATCCTGTCGTAAAAGTTAGCCCAGCAGATGTTCAGGCCAGTGGCTTGTTAAAGGATAAAATAGTATTGCAAGCCCCGACCGAAGGTGCAGCCGTTTATAACATCTATCTTAATGATGCTTGTAAGACGCTCGTGCAGTCGACGGCACTATGGCAGATGTATTGCGAACAGAACGATGCGCCGATGGTGAGGCCGTTAATGGTTGTTCAGGTGCCCAATAAGATATCTCAGGATAAGATTCGGCAAATCTGCTCTGAAATCTATGAAAAGATCCCTTCATTAGACCGCTCTACAGCTTTTGCACATGTTATCAGCGGTGAAGGCGATATGCACCTTGCTCCGTATGAGGTGCCATGTGTTGAGCCGCAGGATGTGCAACGCAAAAGCGATATTCGTATTCTTTTCGCTAAGGAAGCTATCAGCACCGGTTGGGACTGTCCCCGTGCCGAGGTCATCTTCTCTATGCGCCCGCATCAGGATGATACCTATATTGCACAGCTTATTGGCCGTATGGTGCGTACTCCGCTTGCAGAGAGCGTGAATATTGAGCTCCTCAACTCGGTTAGTTGCTTCTTGCCATACTTTGATCCCGCTACGTTGGAAAAAGTCGTGAAATATCTGACAGAAGAAGGCAACGATGATTACAGCGGCGTTTCCAGAGAATCCGGACGCGAGATTGTGACAAAGCCAGTCAATGTCGAATGGGATTCCACCTTTGGAATTGACGATGTATTCACGGGCATTGCTTCGCGTGAAAGAGCACACTCCACATCGAATTACATCGATGGTGTCATTTCATATGCGGGTATGCTTGAGGAAAATGATATCGGCGCAGAATCTATTCCGCATGAAACCGAAGAAGAATCTGGAAACACGAAGGGCAATGCTGAAAACACAGGAACTCCAATTTTTCCTGAAAAGGCTGGAGATGACTCCTCATCAAAAACAGGCAGTGAAGCCACAGGAGCAAAAGCCCCTGTCGCAGGCGTACCGGCTGTTGCTCCTGCAGCGCCGCATATACCGACTGCAGAAGCGGAACCGGATGCTCCCGGCGAACTTGAAAAAGCCATTGATGCCATGCTCCGGGCATTGAATGAAAGCATAGTCACATTCAATGACAAATTTGAAGCTGCTCGGAACACGGTTCTCCATGCAAAATCAACGCAAGTTGAGCTGAAATACTTGGACGCGGCTTCTGCAAAAACGAAGGTCTATGAAGACGATGCGGATTCCTATGCTATTGCCAATGCGCGCAGACGCGGCGATGTTACTCTTTCCCCAAGTGTAACGAATGCATTTTTCCGTCAGCAGATCTTGCTTGGTATGGAACCGCTCGATATTAATGTAGAAATTGCTGCTGCAGCTGCCGTTCCGGAAATTGTCGAGGCCGTGAAGCAAAGCGCCAGAACTAAGTTGGAAAAGCTGACGGAAGAGTACGATCCGGTGATTGCAAAGTATCCCACCAGCGTGCGAAATCAATTCTCCTCCGGTATGAGCAAACATGGTATCCCGCATACGGTATTCCTTGATAAGCCAGTTGCTGACACTCAGGATTCCGGTGGCAAAAAGTATCCCAAGCATGTAGTAAACGATCCGAAAACGCACATGGCGTGGTTCAATCTCTATGATTCCGAAGATGCCGTCGTTATGCATGAATTGAGAAAGCCGGAGGTTATCTGCTGGTACCGCAATCCGGTCGGCAAGACAACAGGACAATCGTTGCGTATTCCATATCGTCTTGGTGATGATCGGAAGGTGCTGCATCCCGATTTTATCTTCTTTGAAAAGGTGGGGGATCGAGAGATGCCGGCCATTGTTGATCCGCACGGGCTTCATTTGGCCGATACCATGCCGAAACTCAAAGGCATCGCTCGATATGTTGAGGATTTCGGAGAGTCTTTCTCTCGTTACTGGTTTGTTTCTGATTACAAGGGACAAGCCACTTATCTCGACATGAAGGACGCAGAGACACGTTCCGTTATCAGCACCGCATCCGATGCGTATGAGTGTTTTGCCAAGTGTGGCAAAAAGTATATGGATGGCCCGCTTTCTAAATCGAAGGACGGGTATAGGAAGAAATGATCGATGATCTGCTAAAATGATGAATTCGGTAGTTAGTTTAACGGTAAAGGAGGTGGGATGATGGCTATCTATGCGTTAATAAACAAAGAGGTAATTCCCTTTGTTTGTGCTGGAAAAAGAGTATCGATTGAGTTTTTACACGAAAGAACAAATTTCCAGATAGACAAATTGAACCAGTGGCTTGATGTTACAGATGCCACTCTTCCTACAATACTCCAAGCAAAGAAACTTGCTAAATGCCTTCATATTCCATTTGCAGGTTTGTATATGAATACGGAGGATATCAATATAAAAGCAATACCGTCAATTAAAAACTACCGGACGCTTGATGGATGCCCCATTGTTGATGATAGCGGTTTTAATATCGCAATTTGCGATGTTTTGCAGGAACGGGATTTCCTTCTCGAAGAGAGTTCAGAATTAGGCATTCCTGTAACTCCGTTCTCTGTGCCCTCTTGCACCACTGACAATCCTATAGATTGGGCGTATGCGATTAGACAGCACTATGCGATAGATATAAAGGACCAGTATAGATGCACCTCTTCACGTAAGTTTTATTTGTATCTCAGAGAAAAGCTTGAACAGAAGGGTGTGTTTGTACAGTGCTTTACAGATGTTCCAGTCGAAATTGTACGCGGATTCGCCATCTACGAACACAAGCTCCCGATAATTGGAATCAATGACGATGATAGGCCTCCTGCAAAATCGTTCTCCTTGATTCATGAATTGGTCCATTTGATTAAGCGAGAGTCATCTGTATGTAATGTTATGTATAACGCAACATCATCGCAGAGAGAAGAAGTCTTCTGTAATGCCGTTGCTGGTGAACTGTTAGTTCCAAAAGATGCACTAATGATAGTCTTAAGGAATGGCGGCTACAATAAGCCATACACAACGGATGACATCCGACTGATTGCAGACAGGTTTTCTGTCAGCAAAGAGGTAATAATCCGACGATTACTTGATTGTGGCAAGATAAATGATACGGAATACCAAACGTATTCCGATGAATTCCGCAGAATTATCGAGAAAGAGCGAGAGGAGCAGAGGTTAGCAAGAAAAGCCGGGTTACAAACGGGCTTCGGTAAAAGCGTCAGTCGTGATGCCATCGATCGGACCAGTTCAGTTGTTTGCAAAATGCTTTATTACGGGTACGGTGAGGAAATATACAGCAAGCGCGACATAGCTCAGCATCTGGAAATTGCGCCAAAACATGTCGATAAGTTCTTAATGGAGGTTTCAAAATGGAACAGCTAACCCTATTCAAACCTCCGTACAAATACCTTATTGATTCTTCATCAATATTGGCACAGAAGCCTTCAGATACCCTTCCACGACAGGTACACAAAAGCCTGTGGGAGATGATTGAAAAAAGTATCCAAGAACAAACCATCGCAACTTGCTCTGAAATTGAGGAAGAAGTTAAGAATGATAACGAGGTTGGTAACTGGCTCGGCTCTAAGCAGTGTGTGATTCTTCCAATTGACGACGAAGTTCAGAGAAATGTCAGAAGGATTGTCACTGAGCACCCCAAGATGATTTGTTTTTCCGGGGGAAAGGGGTCATCGTCCGGTGATGCGTTCTTGATTGCAACTGCGATGAAATACAACCTTAAGATAATAACTGAAGAAAAGAAGGATAAACAGAATAAGATTCCGATTATCTGTAAAGACTACGGAATTCAAACAATGAGCATTACAGAACTGTGTGTTGCAGAAGGTTGGGTATTCTAAAACGCACCCGATCCCGCAAAAATGCACCTTGTATCAATTATTCGGTCCAATGCCAATATACGCTCTTAGCTCAGTCGGTAGAACAGCCTCCTTCTTCCTTCTCCCCATCGAGCCACACTTCGATGGGGACCCCATATACAGATGTGGCGCAATTGGCAGACGCATCCGATTTAAGATCGGAAAAACTGTGGGTTCGAGGCCCACCATCTGTACCACGTCGCAGCACCCTACGCACGGCTCAGAAACGCCGGTTCCGTAAATGCCGGCCTTTCTTCGGCTGTGCTTCTGGGCTGCTCCTCTCCCCATCGAACCACGCTTCGATGGGGGCCTCATTGGGGAGAGTGCCGGAGTCTGGTCAAACGGGACGGACTGTAAATCCGTTGGCTAACGCCTGCGTTGGTTCAAATCCAACCTCTCCCACCAGTTTCAGTCAAAACACAGCTCGATCAAACCCCCGACCAAAGGATCATTTCAATGATCTCTAAAAACGAGATAAGGTGCCAACCATCCCGTTCAGCGTATGGTTGGCACCTTCCCTTATCCGGAGCAATTCTTTTACGCCATTAAGAGCGAGAAAGAATTCTTGTGTTAAATCTTAGTGGATGCACCAGGCTGCGAAGAAGCCGCCGCGGACGGCCTCGCCCACCTGACCGACGCCGGTGCAGTCGCCGACGACCGCGGTGGTGGGATACTTCTTGCAGATCTCCTCGACCGGGCCGTTGTTGGGCTTCATGCCGAAGGAGACGATCACGGTATCGGCAGGGATCGTCTTCTCGCCGTCCGGGCCTTCCGCCAGGACGCCTGCTTCCGTAAAGGCCTTGATCTTCGTGGAGGTCAGCTCCTTGATGTGATTGTCGCGCAGACGGAACATCAGCGGGTTGCGGTTGTCCAGCAGGGCGGTGGGGCAGAGCTCCGGCAGCATCTCCACGATGGTGACATCCTTGCCCTCATAGGCCAGATCCAGGGCCGCCTCGCAGCCGCTGACGCCGCCGCCGGCGACGACGATTCTCTCGCCCTTGACCAGCTCGGGATGCAGATGGGACTGGCAGACCTCCACCACATTCTCGTTGTGGATGCCGGGGATCGGCGGGATGCTGGGCACGGCGCCCAGAGCGAGGATGATGCGGTCAGCCTCGGCAAGCTCGGGAGAATCCGGGCCGATCTCCTTGTTTAGG
Organism: Oscillospiraceae bacterium; assembly: GCA_017419715.1. Classification (GTDB taxonomy): domain Bacteria; phylum Bacillota; class Clostridia; order Oscillospirales; family Oscillospiraceae; genus JAFRPC01. The sequence continues at coordinate 12,487 of JAFOKO010000055.1, forward strand.
ACCACCTTGACGCCGTTCTTGGCGATCTGGGTCTTTTCGTATTCCACGAACTCATGCAGATGCTTTTTGAAGGAGGGCACGGAGGCCGCCAGCAGTTGGCCGCCCAGCTTGTCGCCCTTCTCGTAGAGGGTCACGTCGTGGCCGATTGCCGCCGCGACTCTGGCAGCTTCGAGCCCGCCGGGGCCGCCGCCGACTACCGCGATCTTTCTGGGATGCGCGGTCTTCTTCAGCGGGTACTCCAGCTCGTGGACCGCCTGCGGGTTGATGGCGCAGCTGATGGAGCGGTTCATATAGAGACGGCCCACGCAGATCTGGTTGCAGAACAGGCAGGGACGGATGTCCTCCTCCTGACCGTCGAGCAGCTTATTCGGCATGTCGGGATCGGCGATCAGGGCGCGGCCGAACATGGCGAAGTCGATCTTGCCGTCGGCGATGGCCTTCTCTGCGGAGGCGGGGGTGTGGGTGCCGGAGTTCAACACGATGACGCCGCAGGCCTCCTTGATCTTCTGGGCATAGTCCGCCATGCAGGAGTCGCCCTGGTAGATGGACGGGCAGATCCACTGCTTCTCCTCATAGGCGCCCACGTCGATGTCGAAGGCGTCCACGCCCAGCTCCTTCATGTAGTTGACCACCCGGATGGATTCCTCCAGGGTGCGGCCGCCCTCGAAGTCGTGGGTCGCCGCCATGCGCATCAGGATCGGCATATCCGGGCCGACCTGGGAGCGGATGCCCTCGTAGATCTCCCGGACGATCCGCATCCGGTTTTCAAAGCAACCGCCGTATTCGTCGGTACGCTTGTTCCAGACGGGGGTGATGAACTGATCCAGAATATAGCCGCTGTGGGCGTGGATCTCCACGGCGTCGGCCTCGGCCAGCTTGGCTCTGGCGGCGGCGCGGGTGAAGCAGCCCACCATGTCGTGGATCTCGTCAACGGTAAAGGCGCGGCACAGCCGGTCGGGGAAGTAGAAGGAGGGCACCTCGGAGGCGCAGACCATCTGATCGTCGGAGAAGGGGAAAGCGTTCCGGCCCAGACCGCAGCCGAGCTGGATGCAGCACTTGGCGCCTTCGGCGTGGATGGCCTCCACCAGGGTGGCCCAGCCCTTCATCTGCTCGTCGGTGTCGGCGGTGGTGATGTAGTTGATCCAGGGGTCGGTCTTGTTGGTGACGTACTGCACCTCGGTGATGACCATGCCCACGCCGCCGCGGGCTCTGGCGCGGAAGTATTCCAGCTGATTGGAGGAGACGGAGCCGTCATGGTTTTCCGAGAAGGTGCCCATGGGGCTCATGACGATGCGGTTTTTCAGGGCCAGCTTGCCGATTTTGCCATAGGAGAACAAATGCGGGTACTTGGTAGGCATAAAACGCTCCTTTCTGCCTGGGGGCCGCGCCTCGGGAGTGTGCATTTTTCCATTTTCCGGGAAGCAACGACCGGTTTTGAAATTGTTTATGTTTCGGATTGATTTTGTTGAGATTCCTTGCTATAATATAGCATACCAGATTTACCGGGATTTGTCGATGGAAGAATGAAACCATTTCAAGCGCAAATAGTGTGCATTTTGCACACAGATGGGAGGATCCCGTGGAGCGGACGGAAGCGGAGCCTGCGCGTGAGCAGGAGAAGGAATTTCAGTACAGGAAGCAGCGCCTGACCGACTGCCTTTTGCAAAAGAAATCCGTAGAGAGGCTGGTGCGGCTGGCAGCGGAGCTCTTCGGCTGCCCGATCATTCTGACCACGAATTATTACCGCGTGATCGTTCAGGAGGATCTGGGGATGACCGTAGACGATCCGATCTGGAGCTACGCCGCCAAAACGGGCTATTGCAGCGAGGACGCTGTCGCCAGCTTTGAGCACGAGGGCATCACCCGGACGGTCCTGTCCAATGAAGGTGCCGTACTTCTGGACTGGGGCGTCGGCAAAGCGATTCCCCGCATCCTGCAAAAAATCCAGGTGTTCGGGAAGACCGGCGCCTATATTGGCGTCTTCCAGGCGGATCGTCCCTTCGAATCCGTGGACTTCCAAACCACAGATCTGGTCTGTCAGATTCTTTCCCTGATGCTGGAATGGAGCGGTGAGTCCGGCCAGTACGGCATGCAGGTCCAGGAGAGCATCCTCTCTGACCTGCTTCGCGGCGAACTCAGCTCCGCCACCCTGCTGGGGGAACGCATGCGGATTGCCCAGTGGAATCCACTGGCCCTGTTTCGCTGCGCGCTTCTGATCCCGGCCTCTACGGCCAGGCAGATCGACAATTCGGACTATCTGCGTCAATCGCTCCTGCGCCGGTTCCGCGCAAGCTGCGTTCTGCCGGTGGATCACGGCTTACTGCTCCTGCTGAATTTCAGCGCTGACCGGGATCCGGAGGACGATGAAACGGAGCTCGAACGGATTGCGGCGCACTATCAACTGCAGGTCCTTCTCAGCAGCCCCTTCCCGCATCTGATCCATCTGCGTTCCTACTACGAGGCCTGCCTGACCATGAGCCAGCTGCCCCGGGCTCTCCGGGAGGGTAAGCGAATCCTTCGCTTCGAGGATGTGCTTTTCCCGGTCCTGGGACAGATCTTTACAGACCGACAGCGCCGCGCCTTCACCCAGTCGCAGTATCGCATCCTTTTGGACCATGACCGGGAAAACGGAACCGAATACTGTAAAACGCTGCGGACCTATGTGGAGTGCGGCTGTTCCGTGACCAAGGCTTCTCAGAACCTCTATATTCACCGCAACACCATGGCAAAACGGCTGAGCCGGATCAGCGAGCTCTGCGGCTTGTCCATGGAGGATGGTCAGGCGTTGATCCACTTCTATTTGTCCGATCAACTTCACAACACAATTCTTTGAAATGATTCATGCCCTCCAACAATAAAAACCCCAGCCTTGTCTGAAAAAGGCTGGAATGGAGCTTAACTCTTTGATTTGAAACTCTCGCACATTAGTTTCGTTGTTTTGCAATACAGTTTCCTTGCTTTGAGATGCCACGGGCCTGACATTATGTCAACTGCAAGGAGAGCGCCGGGCAAGTGATATAGTCTTCGCTGTTTGAGTGATACGACCGCCGTATCACAGGTGATATGGTCTTCGCCTCGGGGTGATATTGTTCTCGCCACACGGGTGATATCCCTCCAAAGGCAGAACTGAAAGTTGGCATCTTTTTTGTTCCACCCTTCCATCCACCCCTGACCCTGAAAAGGGCCAGGGGTTCTTGCTTTCTGTGGCGAAAAAGCCTTGATTTTCCTCGAAAAATCGGGAAAACTAATACTTTTCTTCGATAGAACAGACTTTTACACGCATCGGGAATCAGCGGCTTTTTCCCGGAAAACCCAGATCTGTACCCATATTGGGGGTATCAGGCACATTTCAAAGATGGGTACGCTATACCCCTTTGGGAATGGCCTGTGCAGCGACTCCGGTGATTAGGATTTGCTCCGGCACGATCTCCGCGTCTGTCTTTGCAGGCCGGTTTGCCTGGGCGTTGACCTCCTGGATGAAGCTCTCCAGCTTGACGGCACTCTGCTGCCGCATCTTCTGGCTGACATGGCCGTAGATGTCCAGCGTGAAGGTTGCCGTGGCATGGCCGAGGTTTTTCTGGAGAGTCTTGATGTCCACACCGCTTTCCAGGCAGACCACCGCGTAGGTGTGCCGAAGGTCGTGGACCCGCGCCTCCGGTGCGCCGATCTTTGCCGCCAACCGCTTGAAGCAGTCGTACACGGTTCGGTAGGACAGATACCAGCCAAAAGGACCGGTGAAAACCAGACCGGTTTCGATCCACTTATCACCGAGCAGATTCCGCAGCTCGTCCTGCTTCTGCTTGTGCTTTCGGAACAACTCCGCCACGCTGGGAGCCATAGGGATAATGCGGCTCTTGTCGTTCTTCAGCGGGACGATCTTCGTCTTGCCGCCCCTGGTGTTTTCCTTGTGAAGCTGCTGCTTGACCAGGATCGTGCTGCTTTTGAAGTCCACGCAATCCCAGGGAAGCCCCAATAGCTCCCCTTCCCGCATTCCCGTGAACAGCGCAATCTGATACAGGTATTCGTGCGGGTGCCCCGGCAGAAGCTTCAAAAGGTCTGCGATCTGCTGGGAAGTCAGCGGATGGATTTCCTTCTTGACGATTCTGGGGAGCACGCAGCCGTCCGTCGGATTCAGCCGCAGAAGTCCAATCCGAACCGCCTGCTGCAAGGCGCGGTGGAAGATTCCGTGGACGTTCTTGACGGATTTGGCGCTGATCGGGCTCCGGTTGGGGTCCGTCGGCTGCACCAACTCGTTGTAGAAGCGCTGAACCATCGGACTTGTCAGTTTGTCCAGCTTGACCGAACCCATGTGTGGGACGATATAGAGCCGGATCGACTGGCGATAGAGCAGGGCGGTGGAATCCTTTACGCCGAGAAGGTAGTCCTTCGACCAGGTTTCCAGCCACTGCGCCACCGTCTGATTGCTGGGCGGCATGTAGGTCTTCTCGTCGCGCTGGACAAGGGCTTTATTCAGCTTCTCCTGAACTTCCTTGCGGGTGGAATCGGTAATAATAAAGCAGGTCTTCATTCCGTGCTGGCGGCGTCATATCCAAAAGCCCGTGCCGACGGATGCCGGGGTTTGCAGAGCTTCGTTTCGAAGCCAACCGTCTTCATGAATGTCTCGTAATCCTTCTGCCAGACCGGATGACCTTCCAGATCCCTGTGCAGGACAACGCTCTTCATATCGTCGGTAAGAACAAAGCGCGGGATGCCCATGTGCTGAAAGGCATGAACCATGCCAATAAAGAGGTTCTCCTGCCAGGCATTGGGGAAAAACTCGACATAACGCTGTCCACAATGATTTCGGCAATGTCCTGTGCTATAATGGGCAGGAAGCCATTGCTTTGTAATCCTTTCATGTTAGTCCTTTCTACTGGGTTATTTTGTCGCTATTCAGTATAAAGGATTTGAAAGAATTCAGGTAGTGGCTTTTTTGTTGAGTCGAAATTGGCGTTTTCTACCGGCCCCGCAATGGCGGTTTCTGCCGGGCCCAAACACAAAAGGCGTTATCTACGGGGATAGACTCGCACCGATTCGATGGAAGTCAATGGAAGCCCTGCTCCATTCTCTTATATTCTGAGGGCTGCATCAACCCGCTCTCAGATTTGACGCATACGATCGTTTGCCGCGCAAGGGGCTGGCAGATCGTCGGCGCTGCAGACAGCATTCCTTGTCCGCATCAGAAAAACCGGAGCAGGCCTTTTCTCGACTCCTTCTTGAGCATCTCGAGTACCTTCCTGGCAGCTGCATTCCCCTGCTTTGCCGCTTTTTCGAACCAGTAGGCCGCTTTGCTTTGGTCTTTTCTACTCCCTCGCCGTTGTAATAGCAAATGCCGAGTATGCACTGGGCGTTTGCGTCGCCCCACTCCGCGTTTTTCTGGATTGCCTCAAATTCTTTGCCTGTCATTCCTGCTCTCTCCTTTTCAGGGTTTCTTTCGGGTCTCAAGCACTTCCTGGTTCTTCGCAAGGCCCAGGGCCGCCGCTTTTTGGAACCAATCAGCCGCCTGGGCCGGGCCGCTCTGATGGGACGCGAAACGGTCTTCCATTGTTCCTCCTTCGTCTGAGCTCTGCGGGCCGCGCTATATCACAGGCACGAGCGCCAGCTTTCTTCCCCGAATCAGCATCTTGGTCTCCCGCTCATCGTCGAGGTGCATCAGGAAAACCTTGACGCCTTGATTGGATCGCGCTTGCAGGACGGGCAGCGTATCCTTACAAAATCGGCCTGTTCGAAAAAAGCCGCGTTGTGCTCGTCGGCAAAGGCACTGCCTCTCCCGAGGAATTGAAGCATATCCATTCTTCTTTCGTTTGTTTCAGAAGAGCCCCGAAACGGCTCGGGGCTCTTGGGAAAACTGTGCATTTTTTTGGCTCGCGGCGCGCTGCGGTCGCTTCGGCGTACTCAACACAGCTTTGCGCCTGCCGGGATGCTGGGATCGACCATCAAAAGGTGGAGCTTTTCTTCTTCCCCCTCCTTATGAACGGCGCTGATCAGCATACCACAGGATTCGATGCCCATCATGGGACGGGGCGGCAGGTTCGTGATGGCGATACAGGTCTTGCCGATAAGCTGTTCAGGCTCATAATAGGCATGGATGCCGGAGAGGATCGTCCGGGGCGTGCCGCTGCCGTCGTCCAGGGTGAACTGGAGCAGCTTCTTGGACTTCTTGACGGCCTCACAAGCCAGCACCTTCACCGCCCGAAAGTCGGATTTGGAGAAGGTCTCAAAATCCACCTGGTCGGCAAAGAGCGGCTCAATGGCGACATTTACAAAGTCCGGCTTCTTCCCGTCGAAGATCGGCATGGACGGGTCGTTTGCATGGACCGCCGGAGTCTCCTCGGAGGCGGTTTCCATTGCTGCCGCCTGTTCGGTTTTTTGTCCGCCATTTTTGTCCTTTGGCGTATCCAAGGGCTTCATGGTGGGGAAGAGGATGACCTCGCGGATAGTATCTACGCCGCACAGGAGCATAACGCAGCGGTCTATGCCGATGCCCATGCCGCCCGTGGGGGGCATGCCGTACTCCAGGGCATTGAGGAAGTCTTCATCAATCATCTCGGCCTCGTCGTCGCCGCGCTCTCGCTGCTCCATCTGCTTGATGAAGCGGCCGCGCTGGTCGATGGGGTCGTTGAGCTCAGAATAGGCGTTGCCCATCTCGGAGTGCGCAATGAAGAACTCAAAGCGCTCCGTCAAGCGGGGATCGGCGGGGCTGCGCTTGGTGAGCGGGCTCACCTCTACCGGGTACATGGTGATAAAGGTGGGCTGGATGAGCTGTTCCTCCACCTTCTGGTCGAAGCAGGCGTAAAGGGCGTTGCCCCAGGTGGGCTCGGCGGCCGCATTCAGCTCCACGCCAACGGCCTTGGCCGCGGCGACTGCTTCGGCGTCGTCGCGGATTGCACCAAAGTCAATGCCTAAATAGCGCTTGACGGCCTGGATCATGGTAAGACGGGGCCAGCCGGGAGTCAAGTCGATGTCATAGCCCATCCAGGAGAGCTTGTAGGTGCCCAGAATTTCCATCGCCGCGCCGGAGAGGATGCCTTCGGCAAGGTCCATCATCCGGTGGAAATCGGCGTACGCTTCGTACAGCTCCACGGAGGTAAACTCGGGATTATGCTTGGGGTCCATGCCCTCGTTGCGGAAGATGCGGCCGATCTCATAGACCCGCTCCATGCCGCCGACGATCAGCCGCTTGAGCGGCAGCTCGGTGGCAATGCGCATATACATGTCGATATCCAGCGTATTGTGGTGCGTCACGAAAGGACGGGCAGATGCGCCGCCGGAAATCGTATTCAGAACAGGGGTCTCCACTTCAATATAGCCCTGCTCGTCCAGGTAGCGGCGCATAAAGCTGATAAAGCGGGAACGAATGCGGAAATTCTCCTGCACATCGGGATTCACGATCAAATCGAGATAGCGCTGGCGGAAGCGAAGCTCTTTATCCTGCAGGCCGTGGTACTTCTCCGGCAGGGGCTGCAGGGACTTGGACAGCAGGGTGACGGCACGGGTACGAACGGAAATCTCTCCGCGCTCGGTCTTGAAGACGGGGCCCTCGACGCCCACGATGTCGCCCACATCCAGCTTGCGGCAGTCGGCAAAGGCCGCCTCGCCCATCTCGTCCACCTTGATATAGAGCTGGATGCGGCCGGAGCGGTCCTGCAGATCGGCAAAGACGGCCTTTCCCATGCCCCGCTTGGACATGATACGGCCTGCCAGACGGACAGACTGCTCCTCCAGGGTCTCAAAGCGCTCTTTGATCTCCCGGGCGTGGTGGGTCACATCAAACTTTGTAATCTGGAAGGGGTCTCTCCCCTCCTGCTGCAGGGCCTGCAGCTTCTCGTGCCGGACGCGGACCTGGTCGACCAGGGGCAGCTCGGCCTGGGGTACAAACTTTGCCATAGGGTCTCCTCCTATATGATATGGCGGCCAGAGGTCTGGCCGCTCTTCTTTTGTTTTTCTGTGGCGCATGTCGCGCCGAAAGCGTTGTTATTTCTCGACGGAGAGGATCTCAAACTGGATGGTGCCGACAGGGGCTTCCACGGTAACCATGTCGCCCACCGTTTTGCCCAGCATGGCGCGACCGAAGGGAGAATCGTCGGAGATCCGATAATTTTTGGGGTCCGCTTCCTGGGAACCGACAATGGCGTAGATGTCCTCCTCGTCCAGCTCGAGGTCCCGGACCTTTACGGTACAGCCCAGGCCAACCCGACCGGCAGCGGCTTCCTCCACACCATCAAGTCCGTCGTCGATAATAACAGCGTGTGCCAGGATATTTTCCACTTCCGCGATGCGGCCATAGAGCTGAGCCTGCTCGTTCTTCGCCTCGTCGTACTCACTGTTCTCCGACAAATCACCGAAGGAGCGGGCCTCCTTCAAATGCTCCGCAACTTCCTTCTCGCGGGTCGTTTTGAGATAGTGCAGCTCCTCCTCGAGTTCCTTGAGCCGGATGCTTGTAATTTTAAATTCCTTCGCCATGCAGATTCCGCCTTCCTTTCGATTGCTCACCGCAATTTTTTTGCCGATACATTATACTATTGCAATATCAGTTTGTCAACACCTCAATTGCCTTTTGAAGCTGCGCATCGTCGGTCTTCTCCAGGCGGCTATAATAGAGGTCTTTTTTCTGCTCCTCGCCCAGCTCCACCAGAATATCCGGCGTGATGCCCTTGCCGACCAGGCTTACGCCGTTGGGCGTGGTGTATTGGCCGATGGAAATGTTGATGGCGGAGCCGTCGTCCAGCTTCATGGCAGTCTGGAAGCGGCCCTTGCCGTAGGTCTGCTCGCCGATGACGGTCGCCACCCCATACTCCTGCAGAGCAGCAGCGAAGAACTCCGCGGCGGAATAGGATTCATAATTGGCCAGAACCGCCATGGGGATCTCCAGGCAGGCAGCATCGGAGTAGTCCACCTTCTCATTGCCCTCTGAATCTATGCTGTGGAAGAGCGGGCCCTCAGGCAGAAGGTAGTCCAGCAGCTTCACCAGCTCGCTCTTATAGCCACCGGGATTGAAGCGGACATCAAAGATCAACCCGGCCGCGCCCTGGGTACGGGCCTCCTCGATGGCGGAAATGGCGTCCTGCGCAGCGTCCTGCTCAAAGTTTCGTATGTGGATCAGCGCAAGTTTATCATCCAGCATCTGCCAGGAGACATTGACGGTTTTAATCCGTGCCCGGGTGATCGTCACATCCCGCTTCTCTCCGTTGTGGGAAATCGTCAAGGTGATGTCGGTTCCCTCTTTGCCGCGCACTCTGTTTTTGGTCTCTGCCAGATCCAGCGCGTTTTCGGAGCCATCGAGCACCGGGACGCCTTCCACTGCCACAATCAGATCTCCGACCTCCAACCTTGCCGCATAGGCAGGGCTGTCCGGTGTGACATCGGTAATTTGTAAGCCCTGCTTGACATTTTCAGAAGTAATGGTCACGCCGATGCCCACATAGGAATTGGTCACCGCCTCCTGATAGGTCGCGTATTCCTCAGCGGGAATATAGTAGCTCCACTCGTCGCCAAGGCCCTCGATCATACCGGCGGCGGCCGCATCCGCCAGCTTTCCCTCGTCCACCTCGCCGATGAAGTATTGGTTGATCAGCTTGTTGATCTGTGTAAGCTTGCTTTCCCAGGCGGCACGCTCGGTCGTCGCTTCGGGTGATTTGACCCGGCTTGAAAAAAAGGTGAAAAAGCAAAGCGAAAAGCCCGCCATAGCAGAAAGCATGGCCGCCAAAACAATTGGCCAGACCCGGGTGACCTTCACCACTTGCGCCGCGGGCCGGGCGTTGTATTCAGTATGGTTTTCAAAAGCATCCATATTCAAATCCTCATGTTTCCTGAATATTCAAGATAGGACGAGCAAGCTCGTCCTATCTTGGGTGACTGGATCATCCAAAGTACCAGCAGGAAGGCAGGTAGCTCAGTGGATCGACCAGCGAGCCATAATAGTACATCGTCAAATGCAGATGCGGTCCGCTTGAGTGGCCCGTGCTGCCCGCGTAGCCGATCACCTTGCCCCCGCTCACGCTCTCGCCGGCGCTAACGGTGGAATAGGTCATGTGACCGTACAGGGTCGAAAATCCATTGCCATGGGCGATGACCACATAATTGCCAAAGATGGAACTGTAAGTTGCCGTCGTCACGGTACCGGACGCACAGGCGCGAATGGGGTCGCCATAGTCGGCGCCGATGTCAATGCCGCTGTGATTGTTGTACTCTCCGGTAAGCGGGTCGTTCCGGGGGCCGAAGGGACAGGTAACACAGTAGGCGTTGATGGGCCAGCAGAACCCGGAGTTGCTGGTGGAATTGTATGCAGCAGCCGCCGCTTCCTCGGCAGCCACAGCCTCTTCATATTCAGCCTGGGCAGTGGCAATTTGGGCCAGGAGGGCTTCCTCCTGCTGCTCGTACTCCTGCTCTGCAGCGGCATATCGTTCATGATCCGCCATCAGATCTGCCATCAACTGGTCCGCCTCGGCGCGCTGATCCGCCAGCTCTGCCTGGGCGTCTGCCAAGGCCTCCTTGGCCTCTTCCAGCTCCAGCTTTTCTGCCGCAAGCTCCTGGCGGGTCATCTCGATCTGTTGGGCAGACAGCTGGAGCTGCTCGATCATGCGGGCGTCGGCACGGGCGATCTCGTTGATCATCTCCACGCGATCCAGCAGATCGGCAAAGCTGTCCGCTCGGAAGAGCACGGACCAGTAGGTTAATTTTCCGTTCTCCTCCATGGCACGGATCCGGAGCTTGTACTGCTCGTTGAGCGCATCCCGCCCCGCAACGGCGTCGTCCAGCTCATTCTGTTTCTCGGCGATCAGCAGATTGTACTCCAGAATCAGCTCGTTTTTCGTCTCAATGGAGCCGTAGGTCAACATGATATCCTGGTCGATCCGGTTTTTTTGCTCCACCAGATCCAGGATCTCCGATTCGTTGGCCTGCCGCTGAGTTCGGGCCTCTTCCTTTTGCTGGGAGATTTCTTCCTCCTGCTGCTTCAAAGCATCAATGCGGGACTGAATGGAACTGGAGCTCTCCGCAAAAGCGTTGACGATCAGGCCGCCCACCATCAGCAAAATGAGCAGGCCGGCAATAACGGAGACAATGACACGGCGGTATTTATACATAGTTTGCTTAACCTTCTTTATGAATGTGATCAGACATAATATCCACCGGCGGGGAGATAGTCCAAAGGATCTACCAGTGTGCCGTAATAATACATGGTCAAGTGCAGATGGGGGCCGGTGGACCAGCCGGTACTGCCCACATAGCCGATGATTTCGCCCTGGGATACATAATCCCCTTCACTCACCGTGTAGCGGGTCATGTGGCCGTACAGCGTGGTAAAGCCATTGCCGTGGTTGATGGTCACATAGTAACCATAGGCCGTGCCATAGGTGGCAGTGGTCACCGTGCCGGAGGCACAGGCATAGATGGGTGAGCCGTAGCTGGCGCCGATATCCACGCCGCTGTGGTTGCTGTAAACTCCGGTGATGGGATGATAGCGGGGCCCAAAGGGGCAAGTCAAAGCGCGGCAAGTGCTGGGCCAGCTGAAGCCGTAGTCGCTGCCGGAGCCGCTGTAGGAACTGTCGCCTCCGGAGCTGCTTTCACTGGAGGAACTGCTTTCATTGGAAGAGCTGTTTTCGCTGGAAGCAGCGGCCTGTTCCTGAGCTCTTGCGGCGGCTTCCGCCTCCCGTCGGGCCTTTTCCTCCGCCTCTTTGCGGGCTTTTTCCTCTGCCTCTCGGCGGGCCTTTTCCTCTGCCGCCACAGCCTCTTCGTATTTGACCTGCTCGGAAGCGATCTGGGCCAGCAAGGCTGCCTGCTCCGCCTGATACTTACTCTCTGCAGCGGCATATTCATCGTGGTCGGACATCAACTCCGCCATCAGGCCGTCTGCCTCGCTCCGCTGGGCTTCCAGCTCTTCCTGGGCGGCGGCCAGCGAATCCTTGGCCTCCTCCATCTCCACCTTTTCGGCGGCAAGCTCCTGGCGGGCGACTTCGATCTGCTGAGCGGCCTGCTGGAGCTGATCCAGCATCCGGGCATCGGCGCGGGCGATCTCGTTGATCATCTCCACGCGGTCCAGCAGATCGGCAAAGCTGTTGGCCTTGAAGAGAATGGACAAATAGCTCAGTTTTCCGTTCTCCTCCATGGCGCGAATGCGGATGCGGAACTGGTCGTTGAGGGCGTCGCGCTCCAGCACGGCGTCGCCCAGCTCGTTCTGCTTTTCCGCAATCAGAAGATTGTACTCCTGGATCAGTTCATTTTTTGTTTCAATGGATTCCTGGGTCAAGCGGATCTGCTGATCGATTTGATTCTTTTGCCCCACCAGATCCAGGATCTCCGTTTCATTTTCCTCGCGTTGGGCGGAAACTGCCGCCTTCTCGGCCGCGATCTCTTCTTCCTCCTGCTTGAGCGATTCAATGCGCGATTGGATGACGCTGGAGCTCTCGGCGAATGCACTGAGGACCAGGCTGCCGATCAGCAGCAGCGCAAGCATTCCGGCAAGGATCGAAACGATAATACGGCGATGCTTGTACATGATTCTTATAACCTCCTAATAAAACGGGGTCACACATCCAGGAACTTTCGGATCGACATCACAGAGCCAAACATACCCACAAACAGTCCCGCCACGCCAAAGGTCAAAACCATGGGCAGAAGGACCTCGCGGAAGGGCGCGATGGTGAGCAACTGCATACTCTGCATCCGCATGATCCGGTTGGCCAGCAGGTCATAGAGACCCCACTCCATGAAAAAGGCCGCCGCGCCGGAGATTGCGCCGATCAGAAAACCCTCCACAAAATACGGGAAGCGGATAAAGCGGTTGGTGGCACCTATCATCTTCATAATGGCAATTTCGTCCCGCCGGTCATACATGGCCAGCTTGATGGTGTTGGAGATCATGAACAGGGAGACCACCAGCAGAACGATGATGATACCAATGGACACGATGTTCAGAACGCGCTGGATCGTGACGATACCCTCCGCAATCTCAGGCCGGTCTGAAATATGGGCCACGCCCTCGATCGCACGGATCTGCTCCACGGTTTCTTCCATCTTGGAATTGTCCTCCAGGGTGACAATGAAGCGGTCCCGCAAGTCCGAAGGGTTGATGCCAGAAAAGGTTTCGTTGGCGCCTTGATCCTTCACGAAGCGTTCCACAGCTTCCTCCCGGGACATAAAAACCGCTTCCCGAACATTGTCCACCAGGTTGATCTTGGAGCCCACGGATTTGGCCGCTCCGGTGTCGTAGGTCTCGTCCACATAGACCATGACCCGGTTCTGCTGCTCCATATCGGAGACGAAGAGGCTCAGATTGTAGATGATCAGCGAGAAACCGCCGATGATGACCAGGCAGGCCACTGTGACACACACGGCCGCAAAAGACATGAAGCCGTGGGTAAACATATTACGGACACCCTCCTTGAAGAGGTATCCCATCTTTCTAAGTCTCTTCATTGATATAGTACCCATCCATTCCGTCGTTGATTACCTTGCCGTCCTTGATGGCAATGACCCGCTTGGTGAAGCGGTTGACCAGTTCCTGCTCATGGGTCACCACCATGACGGTCGTTCCCAGCGCATTGATGGACTCCAGGAGCATCATGATATCGTAGGAGCGCTGGGGATCCAGGTTGCCGGTCGGCTCGTCGGCCACGATCATGGCCGGATTGTTCACCAGGGCGCGGGCAATGGCAACACGCTGCTGCTCACCGCCGGACAGCTCATGAGGCAGGCGGCGGCCCCGGTTCTCCAGGCCCACCAGCTCCAGCACATAGGGGACCCGCTCCTGGATCTCCTTGCTGGATGCGCCGACCACATGCATCCCGTAGGCCACATTTTCAAAAACGGTTTTGTTGTCGATCAGGCGGAAATCCTGGAATATGACGCCGACGGTGCGGCGCAGATACGGGATCTGGCGCTTTTTGATGGTCTCCAGCTTGTAGCCGTTAACTTCGATGGAGCCGGAAGTGAGCTCCAGCTCTGCAGTCAAAAGCTTGATGATGGTGGACTTGCCGGAGCCGGAGGGGCCCACCAGGAAGACAAACTCCCCGTCGTCTATCTGCAGGTTCACGCCATCCAGGGCCCGGCTACCTGTTGAATAGACCTTGGTAACATTGCGAAATAAGATCATACTTTTCTCCTGCTTTAAAACATTTTGTTATCTCTGGATGCGAGATATTTCTTGACCATCAGGGCCACCTTGAAGATGATGGCGTGGTCAAATTCCCGGAGATCCAGCCCAGTGAGCTTTTTGATCTTCTCCAGCCGATAGACCAGGGTGTTGCGATGGACAAAGAGCTTGCGGGAGGTCTCGGAAACATTCAGGTTGTTTTCAAAGAATTTGTTGATGGTGAAGAGGGTCTCCTGATCCAGGGTGTCGATAGAGTTTTTCTTGAACACCTCGTCCAGGAAGATCTCACAGAGGGTAGTGGGCAGCTGATAGATCAAGCGACCAATGCCAAGGTTTTCATAGGTTATGACCGTTTTCTCCGTGTCGAACACCTTGCCCACCTCGATGGCGATCTGTGCTTCCTTAAAGGAATCGGCAAGCCCCCGTAGGTGTTCTGCCACGCCGCCGATGCCGATGATGGTTTTTGCAAAAAGCTGGCCCTTGATGGTCTCCTCCATCCCGGTGGCCATCGCCATCAGCTCGGCCTGCTCGGCTTCGCCGTTCACGCTCTTGACCACGGCAACATCGGTCTCGTTGACAGAGATCACAAAGTCCTGCTGCCGGTCGGGGTAGAGGTTCTGGAGCACATCCACGATCCCCACATCCACACTGCCGGTCTGCCGAATCAGGAAGACCGCGTAATGCTGTTCCGCCGGGAAGTGCAGTTCCTTGGCCCGGATGTAAATATCGCCGGGCAGAATGTTGTCGGTAATAATATTTTTGACAAAAGTCGTCTTGTCGTGCTTTTCTTCGTAATAGATCTTCGTGCAGTTCAGGGCCACATGCGCCATCAGGCAAAGGCTGTGGGCTATCTCATCGTCGCCGTTGACAAAGACAGCATAGTCGAAGCTGCCGCCGAAGTTGGCCAACGCCCGGACCGTCTTGCCGGAGAAGTTCACCGCTTGATCGTCGGAAAGGGCAACAACTCTGGCGAGCTTCGGATATTTGGCGCCAAGCTGTTCCGCATCGGAGCAGGCAACGACGGTGCCTTCGGCATCGATCACGCCGAGCTGCCGATCCGTGGCGGCCTTCATTTGCTGGATCACCTCAGAAAAGATATGATTCGTCATAGTATCGTGCTCCTGTCGGTGTGATGGTTTATACAATGTCCGCGCCTTATCATACTCCATCTTTTTCTTTTTTGCAAGAACTTTTTGGTATTTTCTTGGAATTCCCAAGGAACTTTTTATGCAAAAAGACAACAGATCCGGCAAAGTGGACAATTTCGCGCCAATCTGAAACACTGTTTTTACTGCATCTGTCAATAATCGGCTTTGTTGAATTTGTACAGGAGCTATCACCGGGGACCGGGCAATCGGCATTAGACAAGCGGCAATAGGAAACGCGAGGAAACATCTGCAGGAGCGGCCATCGTGTCAAGTAGCACATGGTTTACCAGTTGTTCGAGGACATGGTTTACAACTTTCGTCCCCCGGACGATAGATGGTGTGAAACCGCTACTCCCCTCATCCGTCACGGCTACGCCGTGCCGCCTTCTTTCGTGGAGGGAAGGCAGAGGGCATCGATTTCCGCCGCACTCAGTTCCCGGACTTGGCCGACGGGCAGGCCATCCAGGCGGAGCGGGCCTTCTTGCTCCCGGCGTAGATAATCCACGGGCATGCCCCGGGCAGCCATCATGCGGCGCACCTGGTGGTACTTGCCCTCTGTGACGGTGATCTCGCTCTCGCCGGGACCGATGGGCCGCAAGACGGCCGGGCGGCACAGGGTCCCATCCCGTAAGGTCAGGCCTTCGGCAAAAGCCGCCACATCCTCGGCGGTGGCCGTTCCCGCGTGGCGGGCGTAGTAGCGCTTCTCCACCCCGTGTTTTGGGGAAATCAGCCGATGAGCCAGTTCGCCGTCGTTGGTCAACAGCAGGAGCCCTTCCGTCTCCTTATCCAGGCGGCCGACAGGGACCACCTTTTGCCGCAGAAAGGCCGCGGGGATCAGCTCCATGACGGTCCGATCCCGGGGGTCTTCGGTGGAAGTCACATAGCCCGTCGGCTTGTGGAGCAGCAGCACCACCCGCCGCGGAGGCTCCACCTCCGTACCGCGGAAACAGATTTGGTCAACATCCGGGTCCAGCTTGACCGCGCCGTCGGTGACAGGCTTGCCGTTGAGGGTGACAGCTCCAGCCTTCAGCAGCTCCTTCAGTTCCCGCCGGGAGGCCAGCCCGGCATCGGACAAGAATTTATCTAATCGAAGCATCGTATCTCCTTAATAATCGCTCTGTAGACGAGTTGAAAATTGAACATGGAAAATTGAAAGTTTTCGGGGTTTTGCAAATTGCAATTTGCAAATTTCAATTTGCAAAACACATTCATTTTCAACTTTCAATTTTCAACTGTCCCTTCATATTCCCTTTCGTCCCAGCATAGATTGCACCATGCAATATGTGAAGAAAGGGAGTAATCATGTGTTTGTTATAACGACCAAGCTATCCAAAACCAAGCTGGCGGCGCTGGTGACGCTGCTGATCGCGGTGCTGGTGCTGGGAGCAATCCTGGCGGCAGCCAAGACCGGGACCCCGGAGGCAGCGGACGCCCGCAATGGGGAAACCAATGAGGCGCGAGTGGCCTACATTACCCAGCAGGGCTGGCAGGTCAACGCTGAGCCAGTGCAAACCCAATCCGTCAAGATCCCCACGGCGGACACCGAGGTCTTCACCCGCTACAACGCTCTACAGAAGTCCCAGGGCTTCGATTTGACCCAGTACGCCGGCCGTCAAGCCACCCGCTATGTCTACGAAGTGCTTAACGCCGAAGAAAGTGAAGGCCCGGTCTACGCCACGATCTTCGTCCTGGACGGCCGGATCGTCGGCGGCGATGTCACCGACACCGCTCCGGCAGGGAAAATGCAGGGACTTGTCAGGTGACGGGCGGCAGTGGCCAGGCACCAGGGGACGGGGGACGGATTTTTCGCTTCGCTCAGAATGCCAAGCGGGGAAGCCCGTAGCATCCCCTGGTAGCGGCACACATCGTGCGCCACAGGAAGCACGCCCCTTATCCGTCACGGCTACGCCGTGCCACCTTCCCCCAAGGGGGTAGCCCGAAGGGCCGGATGAGGGGCATACCGATTGGATTGATCTGTACCGTCGAACGCAACCCGGTAATCAACTGTCAAGGGATTGCATTCTGTGCGGTGGCTGTCCGTGTTTCAGTCGGATTCTAACACATAGTTATTACAGAAATATTACATTTCTTAAACAATTTGAAATTATTTTCCGGTCTCCCAGCTGGGGAGGCCGGTTTTGATGTGCAAATCATACGGCGCAAGGCGAAAAATGTCCTTGACAATTTTACTTTACTGTTGTAGAATAATTTCACACTACAAAAGTAGAGGAGTTGGAATCCATGTTTGAGAAAAAAACAAAATTGCCCGATGCGGAACTGGAGGTCATGCAGCTTCTCTGGCGCTGCCAGGCCCCGGTGGCACGGGCGACGGTGGAAGCAGAGATGGCAAAGCTTCGGCCCATGGCCCAGACCACGCTGCTTACCCTGTTGACGCGCCTGGCCGACAAAGGCTTCGTGCGCATCGAGAAACAGGGCCGATCCAGCGTCTACACCCCCCTGGTGTCCGAGGCGGACTATCAGGCCCGGCAGAGCAAGCGCTTCGTGGACCAGCTCTTCGGGGGCTCCATGTCCGCCTTTGCCTCGGCGCTGACGGCCTCAGGCCTCTCGAAGGAGGATCTGGCCGAGCTGCGGCAGCTCCTGGATGAGGACCGGCTGTAACAGCGTATTGGATCTCCCACACACAGAAATGAGGAAAAGAAATGACTGACTTTTGGTCCCGGCTTGGCTCCCTGGCATTGTATTCTCTGGCAGGAGGCATGTTGACTCTGCTGCTGTTTGTCCAACACAGCGTGGCCTCGCGGCACGCAAGCCGATACGCGCCGGCGTATTACCCGCAGGCGCTCCCCCTCTATATGCTCGCGTTTGTCCTGCTTGCGCCGCTTTTTAGCCCAAACAGCTTCACGCGTTTGCTTCACGTCCTTATGGCGGTGCTTGGCTATTCCACCCTGCTTTGGGCGCTGACACCGCTGCTGCGGAGGCGAATCTCCGCACAGGGCTGCGCCGCCCTGTGGCTGCTGCCAAATCTGCTGTTCTTCTCTCTGATCGGTTTTCAATTTAACATTGCACCGCTGGTTATCATTCGGCTGACGCGCCGTGCGCTTCGGATCGCTGTCGGCATTTGGGTAAGCGGCTTCGCGGCCGTTCTGGTCTGGAGGCTTGTTTCTCACCTCTGTTTTCGGCGGACCGTTCTGCGCAGCGCAGTTCCCGTCTCAGCGCAGGAAAGGAATCTCTTCCTGTCCACCTGGAGCGGGCTTTGCCTGGTCGGAGACGTGTGGCCGTCCAGATTCAAGCGCAACAAAACAGCGAGCGAAAAGCTTTCCATTCTGCGTTCGCCCGCTGTGGATTCTCCCCTGTCCATCGGTCTGCTGAAAAAAACACGCTGCCTGGTCCTGCCCCAGCGGGCATACAGCGAGGACGAGCTGCGGCTGATCTTTCGACACGAGATCATTCATCTGCTGCACGGGGACAACTGGCTGAAATCCACGCTGAGCTTTCTCTGCGCGGCAGGCTGGTTTATTCCTACCCTCTGGCTGGGCTTGGGGAAGGCATCGGAGGATCTGGAGCTCTGCTGCGACGAGTTGGCCACGGATGACTTTGCCGAAGACCAACGCAAAGAATACATCCGCCTGCTGCTCTCCAACGCCGGAACGGAAAAGGGCTTTACCACCTGCCTGTCCGCCTCGGCTTCCGGGCTGCGCTATCGCATGGCCCGGGTCCTGCACCCGAAAAAGCGTCGGGCAGGGTTTCTGGCAGTTTTTCTGCTGTCCGTTGTGGCTTTTTCTCTCTGCGCTATGGTCGGTATGGTCGGGATCAAAGCCGTCGGCGGGACTGTCCAAACAGAGCTGCTGGACCGGGACGGCGGCGGGTTGCATCCGTTCCTGATTGAAATACCGATACCGGGAGCAACTGCTTTTCGTAGAGATCCGGAACTCTGCAAGCAAGTCGAAGCCATGCTCCAGGGCCTGGAATTGGAGGAGCCGCTGGATTATTCCGACGACGCCGGCAAATATATTTGTTCATTCCTTCTGGTTCGTGGAGACGAGTTTGATGTGGTTCGCTGGGTACACCTGTATGAACGCGGTCTGGAAGTGTATAAATCGGCAAAAAAGCCCACCAACGAGCGTCCGCGAATTTACCTGTTTTCCGACCCAAGCCAGCTTGATTTGGAAGGACTTCAGGCCCTGTTTCCCACAGCTTTGTATTAGACGCGCAAACGCCCCGCAGGCATCCTGCGGGGCGTTTGCCGGAAGCGTGGGAGAAGCCGACCTGAAATCAATTGACAGGTGACAATTGTCAAGTGGGCAAAGCCTTCCACCTCGGGGGGAAGGCTTTACGGGGGGTGCGGTGCGGGGACGGGCCGGCAGATTGCCGGCGCTACCGGTTGGGGCGTGCGGGACAGGCGGACAAGCAATGCCTGTCCCTACGGCCTCTGGTGACTGCTCCCTGGTGATTGGTCTCTCATACTGCATTCTGGCAAACGCTGCAGCTTGCGGGCGGCCAATGGCCGCCCCTACGGAGCATCCCCCGTCCCCTGGTGACTGCATTATTTCCCGAACAGGGAAAAGCCCTTCTTTTCGTAGGGCTCGGTGTGAATGCCCTGCAGCGTGTAGCCGGTGGCGGCGACGGTAGTTTTGAGCAATTCCTCGTCCAGGGGAGCCTCTGAGAGAATTTCAGTCTCCTTCTTCGTATGGGAGGAAGTCACTTTTTTCACTTTGAAGGCTTTTTCGATGGCCTCGTTCATGTGCTTTTCGCACATGCCGCACATCATGCCCTCGATGCTTAGCACAGTTTTTGTCATGGTTCTGTCTCCTTTCGGTTTTGTCCGTTTGTTCTAACAACGATAGTATAGCCTGTTTTTTCACTTCTGTCTATCAAAAAATTCATTTTTTGATAGACAGAACGCCTTTTTTTGTGTAGAATAAAGGATAGGCAATTGTATTTAGACAACAGGAGACGAAGGACAACGATGGAGGAATTGATTCGGATCGAGGGCAGTGTTTCGGCGGTGATCTTTCAGAACGCGGAAAATGGCTACACCGTGCTTCGGCTGAAGGACAGCAAGGGCGAGACCACTACGGTGGTCGGCACCGTGCCCGACACAAATGTAGGCGAACGCCTGCTGGTAGAGGGCCGCTGGAACAACCACAGCAGCTACGGCAAGCAGCTGGAGATCGTTCATCTTGAACGGCTGATGCCGGAATCCAGGATCGAGATCCTGGCCTACCTCTCCTCCCACGCCATTCGGGGCGTTGGCCCCAAGATTGCCGCTCGGATCGTGGAACGCTTCGGTGCGGACAGTTTGAAGGTCATCGAAAACGAGCCGGAACAGCTTGCTGCCGTGCCCGGTATCTCTGAGGCCAAGGCCAAAGAGATTCAGGAGAGCTTCCAGTCTCAGCAGGGCTTGCGGCACCTGGTCGAATTCCTGGGCAGCTACCAGCTGCCTACGGAGCTGGCCGTAAAGATCTACAAGGCCTACGGAGAGCTGTCCATGATGGCGATCCAGGATAACCCCTATTTTCTCACGGAGGAGGGCTTTAACGCCCCATTCGCCCAGGTGGACGCCTTTGCCCTGGCGCTGGGCTTCGACGGTGACGACGAGCGTCGGGTAGACGCTGGACTGCTCTATGAGCTGAGTTACAATTCCACCGGAGGCCATGTCTTTGTGCCGGAGCCCCAGCTGGTGGAGGCCACAGCGGCTTTCCTACGCTTGCCACAGGAGGTCATCCGTTCCGGTTTGGAGCGTCTGAACGCCCAGGAACGGATCATACTGGACCAGATCGCCTCCTTGCGGGCTGTCTATCTGCCGTCCTATGGGCGGGCAGAGCGCTACTTGAGCCAACGCTTCTTAGCTATGGCAGGCGGCAAGGCTTCCCTGCCTGTCAACCTGGCAAAGGCGGTGGCAAACATCGAGGCCGCCCAGGGCATTGCATACGCCGCGCTGCAAAAAGACGCCATCCGTGCCGCCGCCGGAGAACAGCTGCTGATCGTCACCGGCGGCCCCGGCACCGGCAAGACCACCACCCTACGGGGCATTCTCGATCTGTTTGAGCAGATGCGGCTGAAAACCTTCCTCGCCGCCCCCACCGGCCGGGCCGCCAAGCGCTTGACCGAATTGACCGGGCGGGACGCCTCCACGATCCACCGCCTCTTGGAGGTGGATGTCTCCCCGGAGACCGGGGAGATGGTTTTCGTGCACAACGAGCACAATCCCCTGGTATGCGACGCGGTGATCGTGGACGAGACCTCGATGGTGGATCTGCTTTTGATGTACGATCTGGTACAGTCCCTGCCCGAACGCTGCCGTCTGATCCTGGTGGGCGACCCGGATCAGCTTCCCTCCGTGGGGGCAGGCAATGTCTTTTCCGATCTGATCCGTAGCGAGCGGATCCCCACAGTCCGATTGACAGAGATCTTCCGCCAGGCCCAGGAGAGCCTCATCGTGATGAACGCCCACCGGGTCAACCAGGGCCAGCTCCCGGAGCTGCATGAGAAGAAAAAAGATTTCTTCTTTTTACAAAAAAACAGCGATGAAGCCGTCTGCCAGACGGTGACTGATCTATGCGCCCGGCGGCTGCCCCAGAACATGGGCTTCCAGCCGGAGGAAATCCAGGTCCTCTCCCCCACCCGCAAGGGCG
Organism: Oscillospiraceae bacterium; assembly: GCA_017419715.1. Taxonomy (GTDB): domain Bacteria; phylum Bacillota; class Clostridia; order Oscillospirales; family Oscillospiraceae; genus JAFRPC01. The sequence goes on from JAFOKO010000055.1 coordinate 34,323, forward strand.
AAACCGGGACCGGCGCGCTGAACCGCCTGCTGCAGCAGGCGCTCAATCCGCCCGCCGACAACAAGCATGAAAAGCGGCACGGGGAAACTGTCTTCCGCGAGGGCGACCGGGTCATGCAGATCCGCAACAACTACGATGTGATCTGGAACAAGGTAGACGGCCCCGGCATGGGCTCCGGCATTTTTAACGGAGATGTGGGAACCATAAAGGCCATCGACAGCCAAGCCCAGAACATGACCATCCGTTTTGACGACCGGGAGACCGTCTACTCCTTCGATATGCTCTCCCAGCTCGAGCCCGCCTACGCCATGACCGTCCACAAGAGCCAGGGCAGCGAATACCGGGCCGTGGTGCTCTGTGCCTGGCGGGGAAGCCCCCTGCTGCTGAGCCGGAGCATCCTCTACACCGCCATCACCCGGGCCAGGGAGCTGCTGATCGTGGTGGGCGACGAGGGCGTTGTGGAATACATGGTAAACAACGATAAAAAGCAGAAACGCTTCAGCGGCCTCAAGTGGCGGCTGTGTCATGCGGGGTAAATGCAGAATGCAGAATGAAAAATAATCGTAACGAAAGGCGGGCAGATTGCCCGCGCTACAGAACGGGCGTGAATGCTCTGAAGGCTCTGCTCTGGCCGCGGCGATGTGTGATCTGCCACAGCTTTTTGGAGCCCGGGGCGGATCGGCTCTGCCCGGCCTGTGTTGCCGCAATCCCGGAGCCCATTTCGGGCGACCGGCGCGGCGCCCATTACCGGCGCTGGGCCAGCGCTTTTTGGTATGAGGGCGCGATTCGTGCCTCCATCCTCCGCTTCAAATTTGGCGGCTGCCGCTTCTATGCCCATTATTACGGCCCCTGGCTGGCGCGGGCTGTGACCCAGTGCCTTGGGACCCAGTTCGATCTTTTGACCTATGTGGCAGTGAGCCCATACCGCCGCTGGCGGCGGGGCTATGACCAGTCGGCGCTTTTGGCTCAAGCCGTCGGGAAAGACCTGGACATGACACCGCTTCCCACACTTCGGAAGAGAAGCCGGGTCAAGCCGCAATCCAGGACCATCGATCACGCGGAGCGGCAGCAGAACATCCGTGGCGCATTCCGGATCGTGGACCCGGAGGCCGTGCGCGGCAAGCGCATCCTGTTGATCGACGATGTGCTAACCACGGGTGCCACCGTCTCCGAGGCCAGCCACGTCCTGCTGGGAGCCGGTGCAAAATCGGTGGATGTCGCAACGCTGGCGGTGACGAGAAAATGAAGTATTTGCTAACGCAAATAGGAAGTTCGGCTTCGCCATATTTCACATAAACGGGAAAGCCTTCCCTATGTGCCGCAAGGCACACTTCATATTCCGAAGGAATACTTCATATCTGCACCGGCAGATATTTCAAAACGATAATTCTATGTGGGTGATATCATGTCAATTTTCTCCAAGGACCTGGGCATTGACCTGGGGACTTCCAATGTAGTGGTTTACGCAGAAGGCAAGGGCATCGTGCTGCGAGAGCCCTCCGTGGTAGCCGTGGACAAGAATACCGGCAAGATCCTCAAGGTCGGCGCTGCCGCCCGGAACATGCTGGGCCGTACCCCTGGCAACATCGTCGCCATGCACCCTCTGGAGGAGGGCGTCGTCTCAGACTACGAGCTCACCCAGCGCATGCTGGCAGAATTCTTTCACCAGATCTTCAAAAACGCCTTTGTGAAGCCCCGGGTCATCATTGCGGTTCCCAGCGGCATCACCAGCATCGAAGAACGGGCCGTGGTGCAAATTGCCCAGGAGGCTGGCGCACGCCGGGTCTATCTGATTGAGGGGCCTCTGGCCGCTGCTCTCGGCGCAAACCTCAGCTTTGAGGGTCCCGACGGCCACATGGTGGTGGACATTGGCGGCGGCACCACTGATATAGGCGTGTTGACCATGAACGGGCTGGCAAACTCCGCCTCCATCAAGGTGGCGGGAGACAATTTCGACGACGCGATCATTCGCTACCTCCGGAAGAAATACGGCTTGATCGTAGGCCAGACCACAGCCGAGGAGATCAAGATCAGCGTGGGCACGGTGTATGAACGAGAGCAGCCCGTAGACGCCATCATCAAAGGCCGCGACTTTAAAACCGGCCTGCCCCGTGAGATCGCCATGACCTCTGCAGACATGCTGGAGGCCCTGCGTAGGCCCGCCCGCCAGATCACCGACGAGATTCTGGCCGTGCTGGAGCAGACCACGCCGGAGCTTGTGGCAGACATTGCCCGCAATGGCATCGTCCTTACCGGCGGCGGCGCGCAACTCTGGGGCATGGACAAGCTGGTCACTGAGCGCACCGGAATGCGCTGCACCGTGGCCGACGACGCCGATTCCTGCGTGGCCTATGGATGCGGCAAGAGCCTCAGCTGGATCAACCGCATGCAAGAGGGTCCCATCAACTTTGCGCGGCGCAAGCTGCTGAAGGAATAAGTGTTTCGCAGCCCCATACAATGAAGCCATACAGACAAGGAGGTTCTATTATGAAGTATCAAATCTACGGCGAACCAATGCCAGTCGTGATCTGCAATGTAGACCCCGGCGAGGCCATGATCTGTGAATCCGGCGCGATGAGCTGGATGAGCCCCAACATGCAAATGGAAACCGTCGGCGGCGGCGTGGGCAAGGCGCTGGGCCGGATGTTCTCCGGCGAGAACATGTTCCAGAACCACTATACCGCCCAGGGCGGCCCAGGCATGATTGCCTTTGCCTCCAGCTTCCCCGGCTCCATCCGGGCCGTGGAGATCACGCCGGAACACCCCGTGATCTGCCAGAAGAAGGCCTTTCTCGCCTCCACCGCCGGGGTGGAGCTCAGCATCCACTTCCAGAAAAAACTCGGGTCCGGCTTCTTTGGCGGCGAGGGCTTCGTCATGCAGAAGCTCTCCGGCCAGGGCATTGCCTTCCTGGAGATCGACGGCTCCGCGATGGAATACAACCTGGGCCCCGGCCAGCAGATGGTGATCGACACCGGCTATCTGGCCATGATGGACGCCTCCGTGCAGATGGATGTGCAGACGGTCAAGGGGCTCAAAAACATGATGCTGGGCGGCGAGGGCATCTTCAACACCGTGGTCAGCGGCCCGGGGAAGATCACCCTGCAGACCATGCCCATCTCCAGCTTCATCGGTCTGATCTCCGGCATGCTGCCGAAAAAGTAATAAAAAAGCCGCAAAAAAGCCGATCCGTGACCGTGGATCGGCTTTTTGCGTCAAATCGAACGAAGCTGCTGCCCGAGGCGCTTGTCTTTGAGCAGCCAGAGCAACAGGGGCAGGCCCAGCGCATACAGAACAGCCGCCTCCCCCGCGCCCACGGACAGGCCGTTCAGCCACCAGGCAGGCAGGAAGGCGCGCTCACTGTCAAAGAAGACCGCGATCTCCGCGCCAACGATCACGGCATTGCAGAGGACCGTCGGCAGAGGGATCAGGAGCAGCAGCCCCCAAACGGACCTGCCAGCCCCTCCGGTCGCCCCAGGCGTGTTGGCTTCCCGGAGCCGCCGGGACATAGACCAGGTGATGAGGCAGGCCAGCAGTGTGGCAAACGAGCCGATGGCAAAGTCCCAGGCGGAGACAAAGGAGGCCAGATTGGCCGCCATGCAGCCCACGACCATGCCCCAAATGGCGGCTGGCGTGAAGCAGCAGAGCACCGCAAAGGCCTCGGCAAGCCGGAACTGGACCGGGCCGTAGGCGAAGCTGGATGTGAGATAGGTGATGGCCGCATAGACAGCGGCCAGGATGCCTGCAAAGGCGATCCTGCGCGGGGTAAACTTCATATTCTTTTCCTCCAAAAGAAAAATTGGGCGCAATGCGCCCATCTTTGGCTCCCGGACGGGAGCGATCCAATAGTTTTGTTTAACGACAGGATGGTCACGAACTGTCGTATTCAATTGGAGCAGTCTCATTGTATCAAAGAATTTGTGATTGTCAAGCAAAAAATTTTCGGCAACGCTGCAAAACACAGCGTTGCCGATATCACGATCTCAAATCCGGATCAATACTTGGCAGTGTTGACCTTGACGCCAGGGCCCATAGTGGAGGCGATGACGCAAGACTTGATATACTGGCCCTTGGCAGCGGCGGGCTTGGCCTTGATGACCGCGCCGATCAGGGTGGACAGGTTCTCTTCGAGCTTCTCGGGGCCGAAGGAAACCTTGCCGATGGGGCAGTGAATGATGTTGGTCTTGTCGAGACGGTACTCGATCTTACCGGCTTTGATCTCTTTGACAGCCGCGGCAACATTGGGGGTCACGGTGCCAGCCTTGGGGGAGGGCATCAAGCCCTTGGGGCCCAGGACCTTACCGAGACGGCCGACAATGCCCATCATGTCGGGGGCAGCCACGACCACATCGAAGTCGAACCAGTTTTCCTTCTGGATCTTCTCTACCAGCTCCATGCCGCCGACGTAATCGGCGCCGGCTTCCTTGGCCTCGTCAGCCTTGGCGTCCTTGGCGAACACCAGCACCCGGCGGGTCTTGCCGGTGCCGTTGGGCAGAACGATGGCGCCACGAACCTGCTGGTCAGCGTGACGGGAGTCAACACCCAGGCGGATGTGGATCTCAACGGTCTCGTCGAACTTGGCGGAAGCGGTCTTGCAAACCAGACCCAGAGCGTCCGCGGGATCATACTGCACGGAGCGGTCGATCTGCTTCGCGCTGTCCTTATATTTTTTACCTCTAAACAATGTTATATCCTCCTTAAAGTGGTGATGCGGAATAATCCTCCCACATTTTGAGACGGTGTCTCAGCCAATTAGTCAACAACGGTGATGCCCATGGAGCGGCAGGTACCTGCCACCTGGCTCATAGCGGCCTCGATGTCGGCCGCGGTGAGGTCGGGCATCTTGCGCTCAGCGATCTCGCGGACCTGCGCCTTGGTGATGGTGGCGACCTTGGTCTTGTTGGGGACGCCGGAGCCCTTCTCGATGCCCAGGGTCTTCAGAATGAGGGTGGGCGTCGGGGGGGTCTTGGTCACGAAGGTGAAGCTGCGGTCGGCGTAGACGGTGATGACCACGGGGATCTTAAAGCCGGCCTG
>JAFOKO010000056.1 GCA_017419715.1 Oscillospiraceae bacterium
GCGAAAATCCTGCCACGGTCGTGACAGGATTTTCGCTTTGGAGCGGATAAAGGGAGTCGAACCCTCCTGTTCAGCTTGGGAAGCTGACGTTCTACCGATGAACTATATCCGCAGGTCTGTTTGCGAAATGTATTATAACAGACCGAAGGGGGTTTTTCAAGAGGAAAATTGACTTCCCGGAAAAGTTTTTTCAGACAGGCCACCTGTCCCCCGTCATCTGCCCCGGCGGTAGAGGCGGGCCAGGCCGCCCTCGGCGGTCTCGCGGAAGGCCTTGGAGATGTTGATGCCGGTTTGGTACATGGTCTTGACCACCATGTCAAAGCTGATGGAGCGGGTGTCATAGAGGAAGTAGGCCAGGTTCAGCGCGTTCATGGCGCGCATGGCGGCCACGGCGTTGCGCTCGATGCAGGGGATCTGCACCAGGCCGCAAATGGGATCACAGGTCAAGCCCAGGTGGTGCTCCAGGGCGATCTCCGCCGCGTACTCGATCTGCTCCAGATTCATATTACAGAGCTCCGCCAGGGCCGCAGAGGCCATCGCACAGGCCGCGCCGACCTCCGCCTGACAGCCGCATTCGGCGCCGGAGATGGAGGCGTTGTGCTTGATCAGATTGCCGATCAGACCCGCAACGGCCAGGCTGTGGAGGATCTTTTCATCGGAATAGCCGTGCTGCTCCTGCATATAGCGAAGCACCGCCGGGACTACGCCGCAGCTGCCGCATGTGGGGGCCGTGACGATGGTGCCGTTGTCGGCGTTCTGCTCGGAGACCGCGAAGGCGTAGGCACAGATGATGCGGGTCTCTTTCACCTGCACCAGCTGGTTTTTCTCAACCTGCTCGTAGAGCAGCTTGGCCTTCCGTTCCAGATGCAGACCGCCGGGCAGGGTGCCCTGGGTGTGGAGCCCGTCGGCAATGGCCCAGCGCATGGTCTTCCAGACCTTGCTCAAAAAGTCCCAAATCTCCGGGCCTTCGGTCATCTCCACATATTCCCAGAGGCGTATCTTCCGCCAGTCGCAAAACTGCTTGATCTCCGCAAAGGAATTTTCCGGATAGACATCCTCATTCTCTTTGGACGAGCGGCCTTCGATGACGATATCGCCGCCGCCCACAGACTCGACGCGCATGGGCGCGGTCTCCACGCCCTGCTCCAGCGCGTAGAAATCCAGGGTGTTGGGGTGCTTCAGATCGGCAGGGTCCTCCTGGGCGAAGACGATCTCTGTGGGCACAGGCTCCAGCACCTGCCGCAGCACGCGGTCCGTGCCGTGGCCGACACCGGTTTTGGCCAGGGAATCATAGAGCACGACACGGAACGCCTCCGCGTCCGGGTGCTCCTCTTTGAAGATCCGCGCCGCCCGCTCCGGGCCCATGGTATGGGAGGAGGACGGACCTTTTCCGATTTTATAAATGTCACGAATAGAGCGCATGGGAGAACCCCTCCTTTTTGCAATGGTGCTACGGCAGCAGGCAGTCGGCCCTTGGAGGCGAGGCGCATCTAAATCCTGCCAAGCGCTGGGCGGCGTTGCCCAGTGTTTTCCGCGCAAATTGCGATTGCAAACTTTTATCGACTATATTATATCATACCAAACGCAGAAATCAACAGGAAATATGGCTTGTCTGCAAAAATGATCTGTGGTAGAATGATAAAAGAAACATAATAAAGAGGTATATCCATGAAACTACTTCACATTTCCGACCTTCATCTGGGCAAGACGCTCCACCGGGTCTCCCTGCTCGAAGCTGGAGATCAGCCCGTCTGGGTAGAGCGGTTTTTGGCCCTGTGTGAGACCGTTCGGCCCGATGCGGTGCTTCTTGCAGGGGATGTCTATGACCGGAGCGCACCTGCAGCGAGCGCGGTGGAGCTGCTGAGCCGTCTGCTCACCGGCCTCACCGGGCAGGGCATCCAGGTCCTGCTGGTTCCCGGCAACCACGATTCCGCCCAACGGCTGGCCTTTGGCCGGACCCTGCTGGCCCGGGAGGGACTGCACATTGCCCCGCCGCTGGCCGCTCCCGGCGCGCTGCTCCGGGTGACGCTCAACGACTTATATGGGCCGGTGGACTTCTGGCTCCTGCCCTACCTCTTCCCTGCCCTGGCATCGGAAGCCCTGGGGACGGAGTTCCGGGACTACGACGCGGCTGTCCGGGCCGTCCTGGCCGCCCAGCCGATCGACTTCAGCCGACGCAATGTTTTGGTCGCCCACCAGAATGTCACCGTGGGCGGCGTGGAGCTGGAGCGCGGCGGCTCAGAGACCATGGTAGGCGGCGTGGGCCAGGTGGATGTTTCCGCCTTCGACGGCTTCGACTATGTGGCCCTGGGCCACATCCATGGGGGCTACGCCCTGGGCAGGCCCGGCGTGCGCTATGCGGGAAGCCCGCTGTGCTATCATTTCAACGAGACCCGGCAGGCAGCCAAGGGCCCCCTGCTGGTGGAGCTGGGCGAAAAAGGGACGGAGCCCTCCGTCACCCTGCTGCCCATTGCGCCCCTGCATCCCATGCGGGCGGAGGCGGGCGACTACGAAAGCCTCCGTGCCGCTGAGGCCGCCCGGCAGGCGGGCGGCGAATACCTCAGCCTAACGCTAACGGACCGCCGCGTCACGCCGGAGATCTCCGCAGATCTCCGGGGGCTTTTGGAGGCCAAGGGCAGTGTTCTGATGGAGCTGAATTCCTCCTGGCAGGCCGAGGCCGGGGCGGCGACACTCTCCGCCACTGCCCTGGACGAGAGCGGACTCGCGGAGCTGTTCACAGGCTTTTATACCCAGCGCTGTCGGGGCGAGGCGCCGGACGCGCCGAGCCTTGCTCTGCTGCAAAAGGGCGCGGAGCTGGCGGAGCGAGCGGACTTCCGCCTGCCGCCCTCCGAACGAGAGATCGAACAGTTGCTGGCGCTGGCTTTGAAGGAGGGACAGATATGAGACCGATCACCCTGGAATTGACCGCCTTCGGCTCCTACGCGGCCCACACCGTCATCCCATTCGACCAGCTGCAAAACGGCCTGTATCTGATCTCCGGCGACACCGGGGCCGGAAAGACCACGATCTTTGACGGGATCGTCTTCGCCCTCTACGGCAAGGCCAGCGGCAAGGACCGAAGCCCGGAAATGATGCACGCGGATTTGACCGAAAAATCCGTGGACACGGTGGTAAAGTTCCACTTTGCCCAGGCAGGCAGGCGCTACACCGTCACGCGGACCATCCACTTCCCCAAGAAGCGGAAGGGAGACGGCGGCTACGGCGATACCGATCTCTCTGCCACCCTGCAGGGAGAGGGCCTCGTCCCCGTGGAGGGCGCGTCGAAGGTCAATGCCGCCTGTGAAGAACTGTTAGGGCTGAACGCGGAGCAGTTCCGCAAAATCGTCATGCTGGCCCAGGGAGAATTCCGCGACTTTTTGAAGGCCGACAGCGAGAAGAAAAACGAGATCCTGGGCAAGCTCTTCGACAGTTCCTCCTTTGTCTGGTATCAGCGCCTGCTGGAGGGCGCCATGAAAAAGCTGCATGGCCTCCGAAGCGAGAAACGCGAACAGCTGAGCGCCCTGCTGGCGCACCAGCTTGTCCTGCCCCAGGAGGCGGACCCCGTCGATTATCTGCCCGACGAGCCCGCTCTGGCGGAACACCTGGACACCCTGGTGGAACGCGGCCGGAGCGAATCTGAAAGTCTGGAAGCCCGGCTGCAGCAGGCGGAGCAGGCGCGGGACGGCCTGCTGGTGCAGCAAAGCGCCGGGAAGGCCACCAACGAGGCTCTGGCGCGGCTGCAGGCCAGCCGGGAACAGTTGGCCGCACTGGACGGCCAGGCCCCGGAGATGGCCCGGCGGCAGGCCCTCTATGCGCGGGCGGAACCGGCGCTGCACCGAGCCCTGCCCGCGCTCCGAGAGGCGGAGCGCACCGCCCGGGAACGGGACGCCGCCCAGGACGCCTGGGAAGGCTTGACCCGGCAGGCCTCAGAAAAAGAGCAGGCGCTTCGCCAGGCCGAGGAAGCGCGAGCAGACGACCCGGCGCTGTGCGCCCAAAGAGACGCCCTCGCCGCCCGGCGCGGCGCGCTGGCGCGGCAGTTGGAGCTGTTCGCCGCTCTGAAGCAGGCCGAGCGCACCGCACACGGGGCGCTGGCGGAGCGAGACGCCTGTCTGGCCCGGCAGAGAGCCGGAACGGAAAAGCTGGCAGCGCTGGAAGCTCGGCGCAATCAGCTCACCCAGGCCCTGGCCGGGATGGAGAATGTGGAGCTGCAGGCGGAGAAGTGCCAGCGGCTGGCCACGGAGGCCGAAGCAGGCTATGCCGCTCTGGCCGGAGCCGACGGCGTGCGGGCGCAATTCCGGAAGCTGCAGGAACGGGCTGCTGTTCTGGACGAGCAGGAGGCACGCTTCCAGCGCTTCACTGAAACGGTGCTGGCCGCTCACGCCCAATATGACGCCCTCTACCGCCGCTTTTTGGCGGGGCAGGCAGGGCTGCTGGCCGGGGAGCTCCGCCGGAGCATCCAGGCCGAGGGCACGGGACGCTGTCCCGTCTGTGGAAGCACGCTGGGGCCGGAAAGCCTGTCCCGTCTGGCTGTGTCCGGCCCGGAGCTTCCGTCCCAGGAGGAAGTGGACGCCGCCAAGGCCGAAGCCGAACGCCTGGAGCAGGAGCGCCAGAGCAAAAAGGAGCTGCTGGAGCAGGCCAAGCATCAGCTGTTGACCAAGCGGGAACTGCTGGCGGACCGCACCCGGGCACAGCGTCCGGACTGTGCCAGCTGGGAGCTTCTCTCCGCTCCCGGCTGGCTGGAGCGGGCGGAAGCGGAAGCACTGCAGGCCCGCACTGAGGCCAGCACCGCCTTGCAGGCTGCCCAAGCCGCTGTGAAGCAGCGGGACGCGCTTCGCCGCACTCTGGCCGATACAGAGCAGAACTCAGAACATGCCCGGAGCGAAGCGGAGCTGGCTCAGTCCGCTCTCATCCAGAAGGAAAAGGCTCTGAGCGCCGCCCAGGAGAGCGTGTCCGTGCTCCGTGGGCAGCTGCAATACGACGACGAGGCCAGCGTGCAGAGCAGCGTCCGGGCGCTGGAAACGGAGCACGCAGCGATTTGTAGGCAGCTGGAAGCGCACGAAGCCCAGGAGAAGCAGGCCCGGGGCGCGCTGGACCTTGTCAACGGCCAGCGCAAACTGGCCGGTCAGACCCTGGAGACCAAAAACGCTGAAGCTGCAGCGGCAGCAGCGAGCGCTGCAAGCGCTCTGTCGGCCACCGGCTTTGCCGACGCGGAAGCCGTTGCTGAGGCCCTGCGGCCCTGCCGGGGCATGGAGCCGGAGCTTTGGCTTCGTCGGGAGCAGGCCGCTCTGTCGGACTACGCCCACGCCCGCAAGACCCTGGGCGAAAGCGTGGAGGCCTTGACCAAACAAACGGCCGGGCAGGAGCCGGTCGACCTGGCGGGCCTGGAACAGGCCTTCACAGAAGCGGAGGCCGCCTGCCAGGCCCTCCGCCAGCAGGGCCGGAGCCTGAGCCAGTGGCTGGAGAGCAGCCGCCGGGTCCGGGACCAGGCCAAAGCGCTGTTGGACGATCTGGCCAACACCAACGGGGCCTGGGCCAGGCTGGAACGCCTGGGCACCCTGGCCGTCGGCGCCACCAGCCAGGGCGGCAAGCTGAGCTTTGACCGCTATGTGATGGGCGCGGTGTTTCGGGATGTGCTGGAAATGGCAAACCGCCGTCTGGATCGCATCAGCGGCGGCCGCTATCAATTGGAACACAAAACCGAGGCCAACCGGAGCAATTCCAACGCGGGCCTGGAGATCGACATCCTGGATCTGTTAACGGGCAAGCGCCGTCCCTCCGCCAGCCTCTCCGGCGGCGAGGCCTTCTACACCTCTCTGGCCCTGGCCCTGGGGCTCTCCGACGTGGTGCAGCGCCATGCGGGCGGGATGAAGCTGGAAGCCCTGTTCATTGACGAGGGCTTCGGCTCCCTGGACGACGATATGCTGGACAACGCTCTGGCCGTGCTGAACGACCTGAGCCAGGGGGAGCGGCTGGTGGGCATCATCTCCCATGTAGACAAGCTCAGCGCCAGCATCCCGCAAAAGTTCGTGGTGAAAAACGGCCCCGGTGGAAGCAGCCTCCGGGTGGTGGTTTGAGCGAGAAAGGCTTCCTTATTCCTCCTTGGGCACCGCACGGGCCAGGGCATTCAGCGACAGCTCCCCTGCCAGCTTGAACAGGGCGTCGGCAAGCACCGTTTCCACGGGCCTGCCCGCCGCACTGGCGACATTGGCGTAAAATTCCGCCGTTGCTTCGTCCAGAAACAAGGTAACTGGTACCATAAGAACCTCCATGGAGGGAAGCGGCAAACATGTTAGATCCCCGCCGGAACAGGGACCCATTTCATCCTATGCGTGGGCTTGACAGATGTGATATAATAGGTAAAGCAATTTATTGGCCTGAAAGGAAGACAAAATAATGGCAAACGATAAAAAAATGGACAAGAAGGTTGAGCAGATCACCGACATGGAGGTGGACTTCGCCCAGTGGTACACCGACATCTGCCGGAAGGCTGAGCTGGTGGAATACGCCTCCGTCAAGGGCTTCACGATCCTCCGGCCCTACGGCTACGCCATCTGGGAGAACATGCAGCGGATTTTGGACGGCGAGTTCAAGAAGACCAGCCACGAGAATGTGGCAATGCCCGTGCTGATCCCCGAAAGCCTGCTGAAAAAAGAGGGCGAGCTGGTCAACGGCTTCGCGCCGGAGGTGGCCTGGGTCACCATGGGCGGTTCCGAAAAGCTGGAAGAGCGTCTGGCCTTCCGCCCCACCTCGGAGACCATGTTCTGTGATCACTGGTCCCGCGTGCTCCACTCCTACCGGGAGCTGCCCATGCTCTACAACCAGTGGTGCTCCGTCATTCGCTGGGAAAAGACCACCCGCCCCTTCCTCCGTTCCAGAGAGTTCTGGTGGCAGGAGGGCCACACCATCCACGAGACCGCCGAGGAAGCCCAGGCGGAGACCGAACAGCAGCTCCAGTGCTACGCCGATTTCTATGAAAATGTCCTGGCGATCCCCGTCATTCCCGGCCGCAAGACCGACAAGGAAAAGTTCGCCGGCGCGGAGGCCACCTACACCGTGGAGTGCATGATGAAGGACCACAAGGCTCTCCAGGGCGCGACCTCCCACTACTTCGGCGACAAATTCTCCCGCGCCTACAATGTGACCTTTGCAGGCCGCGACAACAAGCTGCAGTATCCGTTCCAGACCTCCTGGGGCTCCACCACCCGCATGATCGGCGCGGTCATCATGGCCCACGGCGACAACAACGGCCTGGCCCTGCCCCCGAAGATCGCTCCCATCCAGGTCATCGTGGTCCCCGTGGCCCAGCACAAGCCCGGCGTCATTGAGGGCGCGACGGCTCTGAAGGATCGCCTGCTGGCTGCAGGTGTGCGCGCCAAGATCGATGTCTCCGACAACTCTCTGGGTTGGAAGTGCGCCGAGTATGAGATGAAGGGCGTGCCCCTGCGTCTGGAAATGGGCCCCCGCGACATGGAGAACAATCAGTGCGTTCTGGTCCGCCGCGACAACGGCGAGAAGGCCGTCATCTCGGTGGACGAGCTGGAGGCCAAGGTGCAAGAGCTGCTGGAGGCCGTCCATAACGGTCTGTACGAAAAGGCCAAGAAGAATCTGGACGAGCACATCTATGAGGCCCACTCCCTGGCCGAGGCCAAGGAACTTCAAGAGAAAAACGGCGGCTTCATCAAGACCATGTGGTGCGGCGACGAAGCCTGCGAGGTCAAGATGAAGGAAGAGGGCGGCATGTCCTCCCGCTGTCTGCCCTTCCACCAGGAGCACATTGACGATGTATGCCCCATTTGCGGCCGAAAAGCCGTAAAGACCATCCTCTGGGGCGTGGCCTATTGATGAAAGGAGCATAACAGGTATGGCTGATAATCATTTCATCAAAAAAATGATCACCAACTTCAAGCAGGACCAGGGTGTTCTGGAATACTACCGGAAATACGGCTGGAAAACCGCCGCCCGCGACATCATCTACGATCTGGTCGGCAGCTTCCTGTTTGCTATGGGCGTCGTCTACTTCGCCGATAAGGCCCCCTTCGTCCCCGGCGGCATCACCGGTATGGCCATGATCATTCACCACTTTACCGAGGCAAAGCTGCCCGGGCTGGGCATCGGCGCCATCATCAACTGCATCAACATCCCGGTGGCGCTTTGCTGCTTCCTGCTGCTGGGACGGGTGTTCTTCTTCAAATCCGTCAAGAGCTTGATCATCTCCTCCATCTTCATTGACTATCTGGTCCCGCACCTGGGCTACTACCCCCAGGCTGCCACCAATCCCCTGTTGACCGCCCTCTTTGGCGGCGCGCTCTACGGCATCGGTCTGGCTCTGATCTACATTCCCGGCTCCTCCACCGGCGGCTCGGACTTCATCATCATGAGCATCCGAAAGCTGAAGCCCCACCTGTCCATTGGCACCATTTCCATCCTGGTGGACGGCTCGGTCATTCTGCTGGGCGGCCTCGTCTTCAAGGGCGACGGCTCCTATAACATCGACGCCGTGCTCTACGGCATTCTCTTCACCTTCGTCTCCACCACGATGATCGACAAGCTGATGTACGGCTCCGGCAGTCGCCGCATGATCCAGGTGGTGAGCGACAAGGCCCGGGAGATCTCTCAGCAGATCATGACGGAGATCAACCGCGGCGCGACCTTGGTGGATGTCAAGGGCGCCTACACCGGCCAGGCCCACCAGATGCTGATGGTAGTCTGCTCCAAGGTCGAGATCACCCACGCCCGCCGCATCATCAACAGCATCGACCCCAAGGCCATCGTCCTGCTCTCCACTGTAGACGAGGCCTACGGCAAGGGCTTCCTGGACCCGGATTCCAATTGATATGCACAGAGCCGACCCCAAAAACGGGGTCGGCTCTGTTTTCGTATCAGCGTTCGTAATCGAACTCAAAATCATAGATGGAAACCGTATCGCCGTCCTGGATGCCCATTTCTTCCAGGCGGGTGAAGAGGCCGGATTTGCGGAGCTGACGGTCGAAGTACATGCGGCTCTCGTAGTCCGCAAAATTGATGTCGTTGATGAGCTGGGCCAGCCACGGTCCGGAGATGACCCAGGTGTCGCCGTAGTGTTGGATGTTCAGCTCCTCGGGGTCGCCCGCCTCGGCCAGGGGCTTGACATAGTCGGCCTCATAGATCGTCACCGGTGGGAGCTCGCGGAGCTTGTTTGCGATCGTGCGGACGAGCTGTTTCGTGCCCTGGGTGGTGGCGGCGGAGATCTCATAGAGCTCCAGGCCCTGGGCCTCCACATGCTTACGCAAGCGCGCCAGGTTCTCGCTGTCCTCTGCCAGCAGGTCCAGCTTGTTGGCGGCCACGATCATGGGCCGGGCGGCCAGCTCGGGGGAATACTCCGCCAGCTCGCGGTTGATTTTTTCAAAGTCCTCCACGGGGTCCCGGTCTTCAGAGCCGGACACATCCACAATGTGGACGATCAGGCGGCAGCGATCAATGTGACGCAAGAAGTCGTGGCCCAGGCCCGCGCCGTCCGCCGCGCCCTCGATGATGCCGGGGATGTCCGCCATGACGAAGGACACGCCCTCGTCCACATAGATCACGCCCAGGTTCGGGTAGAGGGTGGTGAAGTGGTAGTTGGCGATCTTGGGGTGGGCGTTGGAGGTCACGGAGAGCAGGGTGGATTTGCCCACATTGGGGAAGCCCACCAGCCCCACATCGGCCAGCAGCTTCAGCTCCAGCTCCACCTCGTGCTCCTCGCCGGGCAAGCCCGCCTTGGCGAAGCGGGGCACCTGCCGCGTGGGGGTGGCAAAGTGCTTGTTGCCCCAGCCGCCGCGCCCGCCTTTGCAGAGCACATATTCATCCAGGTCGGACATATCCTGGATCACGGCCCCGGTCTCAGCGTCCCGGATCACCGTGCCGCGAGGGACCTTGATGATCAGGTTTTCGCCGCGCTTGCCCGCACGCCGTCCGCCCTCGCCGTCCTGCCCCGCCGGGGCCTGATATTTGCGCTTGTAGCGGAAGTCCATCAGCGTGGACATATTGTCGTCCACCTTGACGACGATGGAGCCGCCATGGCCGCCGTCGCCGCCGTCCGGCCCGCCGGCCGCCACATATTTCTCCCGGTGAAACGCCACCGCCCCATTGCCGCCGTTGCCGGCCTTGACATATATCTTAACTTTATCAACAAACATCTGTGTTCTCCTCCGTTCCTCACACGGCCAAAACTGCACTGCAAGGTCTCAATTCTGCGTAGGGCGGGCTGACCTCAGCCCGCCGGGACAAGCTTCGATGTCCCGGCGGCCCGGCTCAGCGGCCAGGATCTGGCCGCCCTACGCATCAGTGGAGCCTTTCCCGGCGGTAAAAAACGACCGGAACACGCGATATGTTCCGGTCGTCTGTGTTCTTACTGCTCTGCGTAAACGGAGCACATCTTGCGATCCTTGCCCATGCGCTCGAACTTGACCTTACCGTCAATGAGGGCGAACAGGGTGTCGTCGCTGCCGATCCCGACATTGTGACCGGGATGGATGTGGGTGCCTCTCTGGCGAACCAGAATGTTGCCAGCCAGAACGAACGGGCCATCCGCCCGCTTCACGCCAAGCCGCTTGGACTCGGAATCACGGCCGTTCTTGGTGGAGCCGCCGCCCTTCTTGTGAGCGAAGAACTGGAAACCGATTTTCAGCATTTGTTACACCTCCATAACTTCGATATAATCAGGATAGTCGTCCCTGAGAGCGCTGAGAGTCAGCATCATGCCGGTCAGTACGGCCTGCACTGCTTCTTCATTCTCGCACCTGGCAGGGAGGGTCAAGGTGACTTCGGCCTTTCCGTCGTCTACCTTGGTTTTTGCCGATTCCCCCAACACGTCCCGGATGGTGGCGTCGGCAAAGGTGACAGCCGCGGATACCGCCGCGCAGACCACGTCTGCACCGGCTTCGGCATATCCGCTGTGGCCGGAGACAGAGAATCCGGTGATTCTCCCCTCCTGATCGAAAAATTTCGCCTCAACCATGGGATCAAGCGTGGATCTTTTCGATCTTGACCTTGGTGTAGGGCTGTCTGTGGCCGCGGATGGACTTGCTGTCCTTCTTGGGACGGTACTTGAA
>JAFOKO010000057.1 GCA_017419715.1 Oscillospiraceae bacterium
AAAGCAAGACGCGACAAGAGACGCAGCTCCCACTGGAAGCTGTCCGTTCCCGGCGTGGTCGCTTGCCCCCACTGCGGCGAGCCCCGTCTGCCCCACAGAGCCTGCAAGGCCTGCGGCTATTACAACGGTCGTCAGGTTATCGAAGTTGCTGCGGAGTAATTCCATGCGGAATGAAAGTTGAGAGGAAGGCACTTGAAGTCCTTCCTCTTTCCTTTTGTCGTTCCAAAAATTTACCAATATTTTATTGCAAATATCAGCGTGATATGGCATAATAGGAAAGGTTCTGAGAGATAGAGCCCCCCGAAAGGAGAGAATGCAATGAAGCGCTCTGTTGCCATCGTGGGCAGACCCAATGTGGGCAAGTCCATGCTCTTTAATAAACTGACCGGTCGCCGTACTGCCATTGTGGAGGATACCCCCGGTGTGACCCGGGACCGGATCTACGGCGAATGTGAGTGGAACGGCCGGGTGTTCGATTTGATCGATACCGGCGGCATCGAGCCCTCCACAGACTCTGAGATGCTGAAATTCATGCGCCGGCAGGCGGAGATCGCCATCGAGGCTGCCGATGTGATCATCATGGTGACTGATGTCAAGGTTGGTGTCACCGCCGCAGATCTGGAAGTGGCTACCATGCTCAAGCGAAGCAAAAAGCCCGTGGTTGTGGCCGTCAATAAGTGCGACGCGGTGGGCCCGGTGAACCCCGAGGTCTATGAATTCTATGACCTGGGCCTGGGTGACCCCATTGAGACCTCCGCCATCCACGGCCACGGCACCGGCGAACTGCTGGACTTCTGTACGGCGCATCTGCCCCCCGACGACGGGGAGGAAGAGGACGACGAGATCACCAAGGTCGCCATCGTGGGCAAGCCCAATGTGGGCAAATCCAGCCTGCTCAACCGAATCCTGGGCGTGGAGCGGGTGATCGTCTCCAACGAGGCTGGCACCACCCGAGACGCCATTGATTCCTATTTTGAAAATGAACATGGCAAGTACCTGTTTATCGACACTGCCGGTATGCGGCGCAAGTCCAAGGTGGACGACGCGATCGAGAAGTATTCCAATATGCGCTCCATCTCCGCCATCGACCGAGCCGATGTGGTGCTGATCCTGATCGACGCCAACGAGGGGGTCACGGAGCAGGATACCAAGATCGCGGGCCTGGCCCATGAGGCAGGAAAGGCTTCCGTCATCGTGGTCAATAAGTGGGATACAGTGGATAAGGATACCCATACCATGGACCGCATGACCGAGGAAATTCGCAAGGGCCTGAGCTATATGACCTATGCGCCGCTGCTGTTCATCTCTGCCAAGACTGGCCAGCGGGTGGACCGGCTCTATGAGCTGATCAACTATGTAAGCGAGCAGAGCACCATGCGGATCACGACGGGCATGTTGAACAATGTCCTGGCGGACGCCACGGCCCGGGTGCAGCCTCCCACGGATAAAGGCCGCCGCCTGAAGATCTTCTATGTGACACAGGCCGGTGTCAAGCCGCCTCATTTTGTGTTCTTCTGCAATGACGCAAGATTGTTCCATTTCTCCTATCAGCGCTATCTGGAAAACCAGATCCGAGCGGTGTTTGGCCTGGAAGGGACACCGGTGAAGATCACCATCCGGCAGAGAGGGGACGACGAGGAATGATTGGACTCTGGTTCACGCTTTGCGGCGTGATCGGCTATTTGCTGGGCGGCTTTAACGGCGCCATCCTGATCTCCCGCTGGATCCGCAAGGAGGATATCCGCACCAAGGGCAGCGGCAACGCGGGCTTAACGAATTTCTACCGCAACTACGGCGGGATGGACACCCTGCTGGTGCTGCTGATCGATGTGGGCAAAACGGTGCTTTCCTGCTTCATCGGCGGCTGGATCATGCGGGCCGCCGGTTTCGGCGGGCCGGACCCCCGTTCCAACTGGGTCTCGGAGGCCCAGATGCTCTGCGGCGGCTTCTCCGTCATTGGACATATCTTTCCAGTCTGGTTTGGCTTCCGGGGCGGCAAGGGGATCTTGACTTGCGGAACGCTTGCGGCCTTCATTGACTGGCGGATCATCACCATTTTGCTGGCGATCTTTCTGGCGATCGTGCTGTTGACCCGCTATGTCTCCCTGGGTTCCATTATCTGCGCGGCCATCTATCCCTTTGTGTTCTGGATCCGCTATCCCATCGACAAGAATGTGACGGACGGCACGATCATGATGACAGTCATGGCCTTCTTGCTGGGCGGCTTGGCCCTGGGTATGCACCACACCAACATCAAACGCCTCCTGCAGGGCAAGGAAAACAAATTCTCCTTCCACAAAAAGAAGTAGGGACACTGTACGCCCGCAACCCACACCGAATGCAAAATGCAGCATGCAAAATGAAAGGATAATTCGAAATGAATATTGCAGTCGTCGGCAGCGGCGGCTGGGGCACGGCCCTCGCGCTGCTGCTTCATGAAAACAAACATGAGCTTTCCCTGGTCTCCTACTCCAAGGAGGAGAGCGAGCATCTGGCCGCTGCGCTGGAAAATCCCCTCCTCCCCGGCGTCGCGCTGCCTGCGGATATTTGCTATACGGCGGATCCCGCTGCGGTCTCCGGCTGTACCATGGTCGTAGTGGTCCCGCCGTCCTTTGCCATTCGTTCCACGGCGGAGCAGATCGCGCCTTATTTGCGCCCCGACGCCATCCTGGTCTCCGCCACCAAGGGCATCGAGCCCGAGACGGGCAAGCGCATGTCCGAGATCGTGGCTGAGGTCACGGGGAAAAAGGTGGTCGTCCTCTCCGGCCCTTCCCATGCCGAGGAAGTGAGCCGCCGGGTGCCCACAGGCGTCGTCGCGGCCTCTCAGGATCGGCTGCTGGCAGAGGTTGTCCAGGAGGTCTTTATGAACGACCGCTTCCGCGTCTATACCTCCTCTGATCCGGTGGGCGTGGAGCTTGGCGCGGCCATGAAGAATGTCATTGCCCTCTGCGCCGGCGTCTGTGACGGCCTGGGCTACGGAGATAATACCAAGGCTCTGCTGATGACCCGCGGCTTGACGGAGGTGGCCCGCCTCGGCATGAAGCTGGGCTCCCGCACCGATACCTTTGCCGGGTTGACCGGTATCGGCGATCTGATCGTCACCTGTACCTCCATGCACTCCCGCAACCGCCGGGCTGGCATTTTGATCGGGGAAGGCAAGAGTCCGGAGGAAGCTATGAAGGAAGTCGGCGCTGTGGTGGAGGGTTACTATGCCGCCAAAGCCGTGAAGCTGTTGGCGGATCGGATGGGCGTGGATATGCCTATCACCCAGGCGGCCTACCAGGTGCTCTATGGAGGCGCGCCCGTCGGCTCCGCGCTCAGCTCCCTCATGACCCGCAAAAAGGGCAGCGAGATCGAAGACGCCGGCTGGAGCCGGGCAATGTGATTTGCGGATTATTTTTCAGAGTTCAAAAATAGTACTTGACTTTTCCCACATTCCACGATATAATATTTCAGCGTCCAGAAAGTATCTCGATGCGGGAGTGCTGGAATAGGTAGACAGGCAGGCTTGAGGTGCCTGTGTCCAACCATAGACGTGTGGGTTCAAGTCCCATCTCCCGCACCACAAAAATTAAGAGGTGGATACAAACCTATCCACCTCTTAATTTTCGCCTATTTTCAGTCCAAAACAGCCGTTTTCCGGCTGTTTTTTGTTATCTTATCCGGCAACCACTCAAACTATTCTAATGTTTTTGCTCTTCTATTGCCTTCCATTCAACGACCAATCGTGTGAAAATGGGGTAATCGTGTGAAAGTGCGGCTATCGTGTGAAGCGAAACATCTATTGCTTTGGCAAAATCTTCTTGCGATAATAGCGCTTTTTGTCTTGTTATTTTAATTACTTCGGAAAGCGTCATTTTTTTATACTCCTATTCTCATCGAGTTATCACTATTGTATGAATGTAGGAATGTATGAATGTATG
>JAFOKO010000005.1 GCA_017419715.1 Oscillospiraceae bacterium
CAAACCCATCCCGGCGCTCATGTCGCTCCTCAGCGTTGCACTATCCTCCGTGATGGTAAAGCGGAAACCAGTATACACGATCTTTTTGAAAAATACTACCCCTAAGAATTAAATTGTCCTTGACAAAGGGTACACTGCACAATGGCCGCCCGCACCGCACCTGTAGGGACAGCACCCTGCCGTCCGCCCTCGCCGCACCCTGTAGCGGCGCAGCGATTGGACTGAGCTGTACCATTATTCCTGCTGGTCTAAGCTTCAACTAAGTCTTTTCCGATATACTGATGCCAGGAAGAACAAAACGGGGGCACAGCCTCCGCATGAAAGGAGCGATTCTTATGAAACAGTATCGTTTGAAAAAATGCGCGGCCCTGTTGTTGGCCGGACTGCTGGTCTTCACTCTGGAAGCCTGTGCTGCTGAAAGCAACACAGAGACGAAAGCGGATGCGGTTTCCGTGGCCAATTCCCAGGCCCAGAGCAGCGGGCAGAACGAAAGCTCTGCTTCCGCAAGCCCGAGCGACACGGAAGCCCGAAGCACCAGTGCCAGCGCCGACACCGCCGCCAACACGGACAGCGGGACGCTGACCAACACGGCGGCCGTAAGCTCCGACGGAGCTATTGACGCCTCTGAGCTCTTCTCCAAGCGGGACCTCAAGCAGAATGCGGACTTGACTGAGGCGAGCGCATACACTGTCTCCGACGGCAAGGACATCCCCATCAGCGCGGAGGGCGTCTATGTGCTCAGCGGCACAGCCTCCAATGTCACGGTGACTGTCGAGGCCGGGGATGAAGACAAGGTCCAGCTCGTGCTGGACGGCCTCAGCGTCACGAACGACGAGCGCCCCGTGATCTATGTCAAGAATGCGGACAAGGTCTTCATCACCACCGCCGAGGACAGTGAAAACAGCCTCTCCGTCACAGGCAGCTTCACGGCGGACGGCTCCACCAACACGGATGCGGTCATCTTCAGCCGGGACGATCTGGTGTTCAACGGCCTGGGCACGCTGCAGATCAGCTCCACCGACAACGGCATCAGCGGCAAGGATGATATCAAAATCACCGGGGGCGCGCTCCACATCAGCGCCGTGGATCACGGCATCGAGGCCAATGATTCCATTGCCATCGCGGGCGGCGTGATCACCGTCCAGAGCGCCAAGGAAGACGGCCTGCACGCCGAAAACGAGGACGACGACAAAGAGGGCTGGATCTATATCTGCGGCGGCACGCTCGATATTGATGTGGCTGACGACGGCATCCACGCGGTGAGCATCATCCAGATCGACGGCGGCGCGCTGGATATCACCGCCGCCGAGGGCATCGAGGCAACCTGGGTCCAGATCAACGGCGGTACCATCACGATTGCCGCCAGCGACGACGGCATCAATGCCGGACGGAAGTCCAACTCCTACACCGTGGCTATTGAGATCCACGGCGGCAGTCTTACGATCAACATGGGCCAGGGCGACACCGACGGCATCGACTCCAACGGCAATTTGACCATCACCGGCGGCACCATCAGCGTCAACGCCCAGAGCCCCTTTGACTACGATGGGACCCTCACCCACACCGGCGGCACCATCCTCGTCAACGGCAGCGAGACGAGCGAGCTCACCAACCAGTTCGGCGGCATGGGCCCCGGCGGCCCCGGCTTCCCAGGCGGCGGACGAAGACCGTAAAGCCTTCCCCGAGAGGACGGATGAGGGGCGCACCAACGGCGCAGTTGAGTATTGAAAATGTCGGCGTTTTGCAGATGGCAATCTGCAAAACGAAAACAAGCTCAAAGAGCATAAGGACAGCCCGCACCCGTCCGCCCCCGCCGTACCCCGTAGGGGCGGCCAATGGCCGCCCCTACGCATCTCCTATTGCCTGCTCTCTGATGCCTGTTGCTTGCGACCCGATTTCACAAATTCTGCCTTGACGGAGGGAACAATGGGGAGTATAATAAGCAGACATCTTTACCACAGAAAAGAGAACACCAAATGGATGCAGCTTTTTTTGCGCAGAGCGCCCTGCTGGGGGCTGGTCTGGCGATGGACGCTTTCTCCGTCTCCCTGGCCAATGGCTTGCGGGAGCCGAACATGAACGGCGGCCGGATGGTCAAGATCGCCGGGGTCTACGGCGTGTTTCAGTACCTTATGCCCCTGTTGGGCTGGGTTTGCGTGCACACCATTGTGAGTCTGTTCTCCTCCCTGGAAAAGCTGATCCCCTGGATCGCCTTTGCGTTGCTGGGCTGGATCGGCGGCAAAATGCTCTGGGAGGGCTTGCGGGAGCAGAAGGACCCGGATGCCGCTCCGGCGGACCGGCGGCTGAGTGGAAAGGACCTGGTCATGCAGGGCATCGCCACCTCCATCGACGCCCTCTCCGTGGGCTTCACGATCGAGCAGTACAAATTCCGCGAGGCCAATGCGGCGGCTCTGCTGATCGGCGTTGTGACCTTTGTCCTCTGCATGCTGGCCCTGTGGATCGGCAAGCGCCTGGGCACGAAGCTCTCCCGCTATGCCTCCATCCTGGGCGGGATCATCCTCATCGCCATCGGCTTCAAGATCTTTCTGGGCGGGCTTGGCTAAGCGGCGCGGTTTCTGAAAGGGGGGACGAGCCATGCAAGCACCATCCCTGGCGGCGCTTCTGCGCGTCCGTCCCGGCCTCACCGCCCTCATCGGCGGAGGCGGAAAAACGACCCTGCTCTACGCCCTGGCAGAGGAATTGCACAGCCGGGGCTCTGTGATCGTCGCCAGCTCCACGAAGATCCGCCGTCCGGAGCATTTGCCCGTGGCGGACCCTGCCACGCCGGAGGCTTTGCAAGCGGCACTCCGAAGCGCCTCCTGCCTCTGTCTGGGCCGTCCCTGGCCGGAGGACAAGCTGGCCGCGCCCAGCCTGGGCTTTTCGGAGCTGGTGCAGGCGGCAGACTATGTTCTGGTGGAGGCCGACGGAGCAAAGGGTCTGCCCGCCAAGGCCCACGCGCCCCATGAGCCGGTCATTCCGGCAGAGGCGGAGCGGGTGATCCTGGTCCTGGGGGCCGACGCCTTTGACGCGCCCATCTCCCAAGTCTGCCACCGGCCGGAGCGCTTTGCGGCCCTGGCGGGGACGGCGCTGGACGCCCCGTTGACACCGGCCCGCTGGGCCAGGGTCCTGCAGGCGGAGGGGTACGGAGACATGATCTATGTAAACAAATGTGAGACAGCGGCAGACTATGCGCATGCCGCCGCCCTGGCTGCGCTGCTTTCGCGCCCCGTGCTTGCGGGGAGCTTGCGCGACGGAGTGCTTCGACGCATGAAGAAGGAACAATGAAGAAGGACCGAGATTTGATCTTGATGCGCGGGGCGGGGGACCTCGCCTCCGGGATCGCGCTGCGGCTCTGGCACAGCGGCTTCCGGGTGGTCATGACTGAGATCCCACAGCCTACGACGATCCGCCGCACCGTGGCTTTTTCCCAGGCCGTTGTGGAGGGAAAGACGGTCGTGGAGGATGTGTGCGCCCGCCTTGCACAAGACGCGGCAGAGGCGCTGTCGCTGCTACAGCAGGGGAGATTGCCCGTGCTGGTGGACCCGGAGGCCCGCTGCCGGGCAGAACTGCACCCGGATGTGGTGGTGGATGCCATTCTGGCAAAACGCAATCTGGGCACCGCCATCACGGATGCGCCGATCGTCATCGGCGTGGGGCCGGGCTTCACGGCGGGGGTGGACTGCCACGCCGCAGTGGAGACCATGCGCGGCCATACGCTGGGCCGCGTGCTCTATGCGGGAAGCCCCCTGCCGAATACGAACATCCCCGGGCTGGTCGGCGGTTTTGCGGGCGAGCGGGTGCTCCGCGCCCCTGCCGACGGAATTTTCCGGGCGGCAGGCCGCATCGGCGACCGGGTCAAGGCCGGGGATATCGTAGGCTGGGTGGGCGAGGAGCCCATGCGCTGTACGCTGGACGGCGTCCTGCGGGGCCTGCTGGCCTCCGGGATCCCGGTGCACAAGGGCATGAAGGCCGGTGATGTGGACCCCAGAAACGACCCGTCTTACTGCCAAAGCGCTTCCGATAAAGCCCTCGCCATCGGCGGCGGCGTGCTGGAGGCAATTTTGCATTTGCAGAGTAGTGACGAGTGAATAGTCATTAGTCACCAGTCATTAGGGACCAGGTATTAGGCAATAGGAGACGCGAAATGTAGGGGCGGCCCCGATTGCCTGTTGCCTATTCAACGATTGCCTAACGCGCCAGCCTGGATTTAAAATCTCGCGTGTAAGTGTACAACATGAGCGGCTTTCTTTGATTGCCTTGTAGTTGCCGGCCTGGATTTAAAATCTTGCGTGTAAGCGTGTAACATGTACTTTCTTTGCACGCTCGTACGCTTACACGCGTAATTTGAAGTCTATCCCAGCAAGTTTTTTCACGCCTGCACCCTTGCCTTCCCCCGAGGGGGAAGGTGCCCCAGTGCGCACACTGGGGCGGATGAGGGGCGTTGCAGTTTCGCACTGCTTCCCCGCCTGTCATTCTGAGCGAAGCGAAGAATCCGTTCCCCTTGCCTTCCCCCTCGGGGGAAGGCTTTACGGGTGCGGTCCCCTATTGCCTATTGCCTGATGCCTATTGCCTGTTACCGATTGCCTCATACCGAATCGTGGCACGCCACGGAAAGGAGAAACCCATGGAAAACGAGATCAAATTGACCAAGCTGGCTTCTTGCGCAGGCTGTGGGGCCAAGGTGGGCGCGGGGGTGCTGGCCCAGCTTCTGGGGGATCTGCAGGTCCTGCACGACCCCAAGCTGCTGGTGGGCTTCGATCGGAGCGACGATGCCAGCGTCTATCAGTTGACGGACGAACTGGCCCTGGTGCAGACTGTGGACTTTTTCCCGCCCATTGCGGACGACCCCTACACCTTCGGTGCCATCGCCGCCGCCAATGCCCTGTCCGATGTCTATGCCATGGGCGGGGAGCCCAAACTGGCGCTGAATATTATGGCGATCCCCAGGGACCTGTCCCAGGAAGCCGTCCATGAGATACTGCGGGGCGGCTATGAGAAGGCCTATGAGGCCGGGGTGATCATCACCGGCGGGCATTCGATCCTCGACCCGGAGCCCAAATACGGCCTGGCAGTGACGGGCTTTGTCCATCCCGCACGGGTTTTGACCAACAGCGGCGCAAAGCCCGGCGATGTACTGCTGCTCACCAAGCCGCTCGGGATCGGCGTGTTGACCACGGCCAATAAAGCGGGGCTGCTGGGGCCGGAGACCCTGGCCTATGCCAACCGCTTGATGACGACACTGAACAAAGCTGCCCGGGACGCCATGGTGCAGTACCGCGTCCACGCCTGCACCGATGTGACGGGCTTTGGCCTGCTGGGCCACGGGACAGAGATGGCCCAGGGCAGCGGCGTGGAGCTGCATGTGGACACGGCAGGCATTGCGTTCATCCCCGAGGCCCTGGAATATGCACGGATGGGCGTCCTGCCCGAGGGGATGTATCGCAACCGCAACTTTGCCGAGGCCCATGTGGAGCCCGGAAATGTGGCGCTGGAGCTCCAGGATCTGCTCTACGATCCCCAGACCTCCGGCGGCCTGCTGATGGCCGTCCACCCGGAGGACGCGGACGCCCTGCTGGCGGAGTTGACGCAAAGCGTCCCCGCCGCCCAGCGCATCGGCACCGTGGCGGCGTATCGCGGCGGCAAGCGGATCTTCCTGCAATGATCGGGGAATATACTGAAAATAATTCTTGACTTTTTGGGAAAAAAGTGTAGAATAGGGACAAAAGTGAATAGCCTTATCAAGAGTGGTGGAGGGAACGGCCCTGTGAAGCCCGGCAACCTGCAAGAGCGCAAGGTGCCAAATCCGGCGAGAAAATCGGCAGATGAGGACATGACGCGTCACCACCCTGTCGCATGACAGGGCGGTTTTTTTGTTTTGGCAAATGACCTCAACAGGCAATAGGCAATAGGGGACGCGTCCCCGTAAAGCCTTCCCCCGAGGGGGAAGGCAGGGAACGGGGGTACGGATTTTTCGCTTCGCTCAAAATGACAGGCGGGGAAGCAGTGCGAAACCAGGACGCCCCTCATCCGCCCCAGTGTGCGCACTGGGGCACCTTCCCCCGAGGGGGAAGGCAAGGGGTACGGATTCTTCGCTTCGCTCAGAATGACAGGCGGGGGAATGCATTCTGGCGCACACTGAATTCCGGACCGCACACTGAATTCCGGACCTTTTATACAGACAAACAAAAAGATTGAAAGGATAGATGATCATGCTGAAACGAATCTTTACTTCTGAATCTGTGACCGAAGGACATCCCGACAAGGTCTGTGACCAGATCTCCGACGGCGTGCTGGACGCCATCCTGGCCCAGGACCCTATGGCCCGGGTGGCCTGTGAGACGGTGGCGACCACCGGAATGGTACTGGTTACCGGGGAAATCTCCTGTGACTGCTATGTGGACATTGCCCATGTGGTCCGCCGCACGCTGAACAACATCGGCTACAACTCCCCCGAGGCTGGCTTCAACGGCAACACTTGCGCCGTGCTCACCGCCATCGACGAGCAGTCCAAGGACATTGCCATGGGCGTGAATACCTCTTTTGACGACAAGACCATCGGCGCGGGCGACCAGGGCATGATGTTCGGCTTCGCCTGTGACGAGACGGAAGAGCTGATGCCCGCTCCCATCGGCTACGCGCACAATCTCACCCGTGCGCTGAGCGCCCTGCGCAAGGACGGCACTCTGCCCTGGTTGCGGCCCGACGGCAAGAGCCAGGTTTCCGTGCAGTACGGCGAGGACGGCCGCCCCGAGCGCATTGACACCGTGGTCGTCTCCACCCAGCACGCGGAGCACATCGACATCGACAGCTTGCGGCAGACTGTGATCGACACGGTGATCCGGCCCAATCTGCCCAAGCGCCTGCTGGATGCGGACACGAAGTTCTATGTCAACCCGACCGGCCGCTTTGTCATCGGCGGTCCTGCTGCGGATTCCGGCTTGACCGGGCGGAAGATCATCGTGGACACCTACGGCGGTTACGCCGCCCACGGCGGCGGCGCATTCTC
>JAFOKO010000058.1 GCA_017419715.1 Oscillospiraceae bacterium
ACGCCCCTCATCCGCCCCAGTGTGCGCACTGGGGCACCTTCCCCCGAGGGGGAAGGCAAGGAACGGATTCTTCGCTTCGCTCAGAATGACGGGCGGGGGAATGCATTCCGTGGCGCACACTGTGCGCCGCTACGAAAAAACTGTTCCTCAAACGAAACGATAATCAAAGTCAAACGAAAAGAACTGCCAATAATCAAAAACTATGGGAAAATTTGAAAAAAAACCAAAAAATACATCCCCCGGCAAACGGAGGCCGCTTCGCAACGATGAAGATTATGACGGCTACGATCTGGACGGGCTCCGGCAGATGCATGAAGGCCGCGGCTTTTATGACGATGCCCAGGGCCGTACCGTGATGAGCCGCTCCGCCAGGACCCGTTGGGACGCGGAGCGGACGCAAGACAGCTATGCCCCGTCCCCGTCTATGCGCGGCGCTGCCAGCGGGACGCGTGTGCCGGAAGAAGAGCTGTTCGGCTATGATCAGCCAGCGCCCCAGGGGCGCACCGTCCGGGAGAAGGCCCCCCGCCGCCGTCGCCGCCGGAAGAAGCACCGTCTGCTTCGCTTCCTGCTGTGGCTGCTCAGCTGTCTGCTGGGCCTGATACTGCTGGTGGGGCTGGGCTCCGCCCTCTTTTCCAAGATGCCGGAGACGGATCAGCCCATCGGGGCCCGGAAGCCGGGCTGCTGTACGATCCTGCTCTGTGGGACCGACCAGGAGGGCCTTCGCACCGACACGATGCTCCTGCTCTATCTGGATCGCAAGCAAGGCCAGTCCCGGCTTCTGAGCCTGCCCAGGGACACCATGGTCAACCGGGACAGCTCCGTCCCCAAGCTCAACGGGGCCTACGGCGCCAACGGTGCGGACGAGAAAGGCATGAACGCCTTGATGGGCTATGTGAAGGATCTGGTGGGCTACCGGCCCGACGCCTATGTGCTGCTGGATCTGAACTGCTTTGCGGAGCTGGTGGACGCCATGGGCGGCGTCACCTTCGATGTGCCCATGGACATGTATTACGACGATCCCACCCAGGACCTGTTCATTGACCTGAAGGCCGGGACACAGAAGCTCAACGGCCAGCAGGCCATGTGGCTGGTCCGCTACCGGAGCGGTTACGCTATGGCGGACCTGGAACGCGTCGCGGTACAGCGGGACTTTCTGAAAGCGGCCATCAGCCAATGGAAGTCCGTCAAGAAGCTGCCCATGCTCCCGCGCACAGCCAAGCTGCTGATCGAGAACACCCAGACCGACCTGAGCTACCGCAATCTCTGCTGGCTGGCCATAACGCTGGCGGGCAGCGGCTCCGGCAGCTTTGAAAGCGACACCCTCCCCGGCGAGCCCGCCTGGGTAGACGGCGGCGCCTACTATGTAGAAGACCGCGAAGCCGCCGCCGAGCTGATCAACGAAAAGTATAATCCCTACGAAGTGGAGATCCGCGCCGAGGACCTGCACCCGTATGGGAAGTAAAGGATCTTTGACAATTTGGGCCGAGCTGTGCCGTTGAACGCACTCCGCAAAACCTTCCCCGAGGGGGAAGGCAAAGGACGCACCCCCGTAAAGCCTTCCCCGAGGGGGGAAGGTGGCCCGAAGGGCCGGATGAGGGGCGCACCGATTGGATCGAGTAGCATCGTCGAGCGAAAAGCATTACCCCATAGCACGACGGGTAGGCAGTGCAAAACCGCAACACCCCTCATCCGTCACCGGGCTTGCGTGAGACGCCCGGCGCCACCTTCCCCCGAGGGGGAAGGCAAAGGACGCACTCCCGGAAAGCCTTCCCCCGTGGGGGAAGGCGAATTCTGAACCAAACCGTCGCTTTGCAATTCTGATACAGGAGAACTACCATGTCTATTACCGTCCATCTTGAAACCGGCGCGCCTGCCGATTTGGCTGCTCGCCAGCCGCGGGAGCGCCGCTGCTATGAATTTCTGGACCGGCTGGGCGTAAGCTATCGCCGGGCCGACCATGAAACCGCCTCCACCATGGAGCTGTGCCGGGAGATCGAAAAAACGCTCGGCTGTCCCATCTGCAAGAACCTGCTGTTGACCAACCGCCAACAGACCGACTTCTATCTGCTGCTGATGGAGGGCGAGAAGGTCTTTAAAACCAAGTTCCTCTCCAAAGCCCTGGGCTGCGCGCGGCTGAGCTTCGCCAGCGACGAGCAGATGGAGCAGTTGGTGGACATCACCCCCGGTTCGCTCTCGGTACTCGGTCTGATGAACGACCCGGAAAAGCGGGTCCGCCTGGTCATCGACAAGCCCGTGCTCGAGCAGGCCGAGATCGGCTTCCACCCCTGCCTCAATACCTCCACCCTCGCGGTCTCCATGGCCGAGTTCCGGGAGAAGATCCTCCCCGCGCTGGGTCATGAAGCGACTGTCGTCGACCTGCCGGTGGAGGAAAGCAACAATTGACAAGTTACGCCACCGGTACCCATGCGGCAATGTATGACGAAGGAAAAACTATGATTTTTACGATTCTTCCGCAAAAAGGGATTCTATGGGATCAGCATACGATTCTTCTTGGCGAAAAGAAGAACAATGTCGAAGCAAAGCTTGGCGTTCCTCAAAGCGTCTTTGATCATTCCTATTATTATTTTGAAAGCAACATTCGTTTTGATTTCTCCCCAAACGGTGAGTTGGAGTTTATTGAATTCCTTGGCGGGATCACCGGAATCATTCAGCCTGTCATTTTTGGAGTTTAAGCATTCCAAGTCGACGCGGATGTTTTGTATCAGGTATTAAAAGAAAAAATGCCGGGGAAATTGTTGATACAGAGAATGGATATTCGTATGCATTTCCCAATATAGGAATTGGCGTTTATCGAGAACAGATTCCCGACAATCTTCCCGCATATATCAGAGAAGCACAGGAAGCCGGAGAGGATATCACGGACAATCCGAATATCCAGGAAGAACAGTTAAAGGCATGGCATTGGGCAACCATTGGCGTCGCTTCCCAAAACTATAGCTGGTGAGTCCACGCTATGCGGCACGGAATTGTCAACTGTCACCTGAATAACGAGGGATGGACGGAGGGACGGATTCTTCGCTGCGCTCAGAATGACAAAACGGGAAACCTGTCACTTGTCACCTGTCACCTGTCACTTGTCACTTTCGGAGGTGTTTCCATGACCGTTGGCCGCTTTGCGCCTTCCCCTTCCGGGCGTATGCACCTGGGCAATCTGTTTTCGTTTCTGCTGGCCTGGTGCGCCGTGCGCTCTGAAAATGGGGAAATGGTGCTCCGCATGGAGGACCTGGACCCCCAGCGGACCAGCCCGGAGTTTGCCGCGCTGATCCGGCGGGACCTGCTGGCCTTCGGGCTGAGCTGGGATCGGGAGGTGCCCTGCCAGAGCAGGCGGACGGACGCCTATGACGCCGCCTTCGCCAGGCTGGAAGCCAGGGGGCTGATCTACACCTGCTACTGCTCGCGCTCCCAGGTGCACGCGGCCTCCGCGCCCCATTTGGGACAGAGCGAATTCGTCTATGCCGGGACCTGCCGGAATCTCACGCCCGCACAGCGGGCCGCGCAAACGCGGCTTCCCGCCTGGCGGCTGCTGGTCCCGGACGAGGAATGGAGCGTCCATGACGGCCTGCAGGGCGACTACACGGAGCTGCTCAGCCGCGACTGTGGGGACTTCGTCCTCCGCCGCGCCGACGGGGTCTATGCCTATCAGCTTGCCGTCGTCGTGGACGATGCGGACAATGGGGTCACGCAAGTCGTCCGGGGCCGCGATCTGCTGGCTTCGACGCCCCGACAGCGTTACCTGTTTTCCCTGCTCGGCAAGCCCGCGCCGGAGTACTACCATGTTCCCCTGCTCCTGGCCCCCGACGGTCGCCGCCTCAGCAAGCGCGACGGTGACCTCGATCTGGCCGCGCTGCTGGAACGCTTCACCCCGGAACAGATCATCGGCGCCCTGGCCCACGCGGCTGGGCTGATCGACCGACGCGAACCAATTTCCGCAAGCGAACTGGCCGCCGTGTTCGATTGGCGCAAGGTCAAAAAAGAGGACATCTATTTGACGCTGTAAGGACAAGCAGCTGCGCCCTTTATGGGGTGCGGCGCTCAAGTTGAAAGTTGAAAATGGAAAGATGAAAGTGGAGGTATCATTTCAATTTTCTACTTTCAATTTTCAACTGGCCGTTGGTGCGCCCCTCATCCGGCCCTTCGGGCCACCTTCCCCGCCTGTCATTTTGAGCGGAGCAAAAAATCCGTTCCCCCGTCCCCCTGCCTTCCCCCTCGGGGGACACAACAGTCCGGGGGACTGTTGTGGGTTTTATCGCCAGTGCGGCAGCTATGCTGGCGCAACTGGCATCCTTCAGCGCTGGTGCCCCAGTGCGCACACTGGGGCGGATGAAGGGCGTTGCGGTTTCGGAGAGCCTTCCCCCCCGGGCGAAGGCTTTACGGGGGTGCGTCCTTTGCCTTCCCCCGAGGGGGAAGGCTTTACGGGGGCCCGTTGACGGGGTGCGGTGCGGGCGGGACGGGAAACCCGTCCCCTACGGGGGCGGTGCGGCTTGCGGGCGGCCAATGGCCGCCCCTACGGGGTGCGTGCAATACGGGAAACGGGTTCGTTCCAGTTTTTTCCTTCGGCATCGATACGCTCGGGGCGTCGAGGACGCCGCCCCCTACATTCCGCATCTCCTATTGCCTGCTACCTGCTGCCTATTGCCTAACCATTGCCTAATGCCTATTGCCTAATAATACTTCACAAGGAGAACCTACCATGGACAACATGAAACTTGCAAACCTGCTCTTTCCCGATGTGAACCTGACCCCGGAGGATCTGGAACTCAAATACCCGCCTCGTGAGCTGCCCGAGGGGGCGCGGGTGACGCGCTTTGCGCCCTCGCCCACGGGCTATCTGCACATTGGCGGCCTCTTCGGGGCCTTGACCGATGTGCTGGTTGCAAAGGCCTCCAAGGGCGTCTCTTATCTGCGCATTGAGGACACCGACAAAAAACGTGAGGTCGAGGACGGCGTTTCCGCCATCATCAACGGGCTCCATGCCTTCGGCGTGGATTTTGACGAGGGCGTCACAGGCTTCGGCACCGAGAAGGGCGACTACGGCCCCTACACTCAGAGCCAACGGGTGGAAATCTACCATACCGTCGCCAAGCGCATGGTGGAAAACGGTCTGGCCTATCCCTGCTTCTGCACCGCCGACGAGCTCACCGCCCTGCGCGAGCAGCAGGAGGCCGAGGGGGCTTTGATTCGCGGCTACTTCGGCAAGTACGCCAAGTGCCGGGATCTGTCTTTGGCGCAGATCGAGGCCAATCTCGCCGCCGGAAAGCCCTGGGTTCTGCGCTTCCGCTCCCAGGGCGACGAGAACAAGCGCATCAGCTTTGAGGATCTGATCCGGGGCAAGATCGAAATGCCCGAGAACATCATCGACGAGGTGCTGCTCAAATCCGACGGCATTCCCACCTATCACTTCGCCCATGTTTGCGACGACCATTTCATGCGCACCACCCATGTGATTCGCGGCGAGGAATGGCTGTCCTCCGTGCCGAAGCACATCGCCATGTTCAAGGCCTGCGGCTACAAGGTGCCGAAGTATGTCCACACCGCCCAGGTGATGAAGCTCGACGACGAGAGCGGCGACAAGCGGAAGCTCTCCAAGCGCAAGGACCCGGAAGCCGCCGTGAGCTTCTTCGTGGAAAAGGGCTTCCCCAAGGAGGCCGTCATCGACTATCTGTTGACCCTGCTGAACTCCAACTTTGAGGACTGGCGTAGGGCCAACCCCGACGCAGACGCGATGGACTTCCCCTTCAATCTGAAAAAGATGGGCGCTTCCGGCTGCCTGTTTGACCTCACCAAGCTCACCGATGTGAGCAAGAATGTGATCTCCCGCATGAAGGCCCCCGCCATCTACGAGCGGGTCGCCGCCTGGGCCAGAGACTACGCCCCGGACTACTACGCCGTCTTCACCAGGGACCCGGCCTTCTCCACGGCGATTTTGAACATCGACCGCGAGGTGCCCAAGCCCCGCAAGGACATCGCCAAGTGGGACGAGGTGGCCGATTACCTGTCCTACTTCTTCGACGAGCCCGAGGCCGACCCGGCGCTTCTGCCGGAGCGGGTCTCCCCCGCCGACGCCAAGGCCATCCTGAGCTGCTGCTGCGCCCACTACGAGCCGAACGAGGACAAGGACGCCTGGTTCGCCCGGATGAAGAGCTGGTGCCCCGAGCTGGGCTTCTGCCCCGAGGTCAAGGAGTTCAAGAAGAACCCGGATGCCTTCAAGGGCCATGTGGGAGACCTGTCCTCCGTGATCCGTCTGGCAGTCACAGGGCGAACCAACACGCCCGACCTCTGC
The DNA here is from genome assembly GCA_017419715.1 of Oscillospiraceae bacterium. Taxonomy (GTDB): domain Bacteria; phylum Bacillota; class Clostridia; order Oscillospirales; family Oscillospiraceae; genus JAFRPC01. Next base: position 6,302 of record JAFOKO010000058.1, read on the forward strand.
ACCATCATGCAGCTGCTGGGCAAGCAGAGGGTCGCACAGCGCCTGCAGCGCTTCGCGGAAAAGCTGTCGTAGCAGAGGCTTTGCTATGGCATTAGAACGAATCTTCCTGGTCTATGCCGCTCGGAAGCCCCGTGCGATCCGCTGGAGCGCTCTGCTCGTATGGCTGTTTCTCACCGCCGCCCTGGGCGTCTATCTCGGGACACTGTGGGACAGCACGAAGCCCTTCGCTCCAGTCTTCCTCCTGCTTGCTCTGCTCTTTCTGTTTAGCCTGATTGCCTTCCTGTATCTGTGGCTGTGGAAGCTCACAGCGGACGAAAAGGGGCTGCATCGCCGGCGTCTCTTCCGGTGGAAGCACTGGAGCTGGAACCAGATCATAAGAGTCACCCAAACCAACGACAAGAACGGCCTCGAAGAGCTTTGGGTCTGCCTGCCCAAGGGAGCGCCTGTGTATCTTTCTTCGCGGCTCGATGGCTACGAGGATGTGTGCAAGATCCTGCAGCAGCATAAGACCTTCCTGACGCGAGAACAGTTCCTGCTCTGAGGCCGCCCGGCCGGAACCTCGCCCTCCCCGATTTCTCTCTCTATCCCGAACAGAATTTCGAACACGATTTCTATCCCAAACCATAACGCTAACGCTAACCCTAAACCTATCTCTACAGCCGCCCACTGGGAAAGATGTCCAGCGCGGCATTGGCTTTCAGTCGGGTCGAGGCTTTAAGCCGTGCAATGTCGAGGTTCGGCCGGATCGCTGTGAGCAGCGCGTAGGACTTTGGCGAGAGCGTTTCTGGCATTTCGCCGTCCAGCGCATACTGGATAATTGCTTGCAGGGCCTCGAGTTGTCGGCTTTTCGGCAGCAGCAACACCGCCTCGTAATAGGAGCGGTAGAAGGTGAATTGATTCCGTTGGATGTCTGTGGTTTTCATGATAGAAGTCTCCTTTCAGTTTCTTTTCAGTCTTGTTTTTCCATTTCTTAGGATACTTCAATTATACCACAAGGGCATCACTTTGTCAAGATACAGTGTCTTGTTTTTAAAGTTTTTCAAAAAAAAGAATGTCCTGTAGGATACTAAAAGCCGTTCTGGTGCAGGCAAGCGCATAGAAAGAGCACCGGCGCGACACTTGGACGCAAGTCCTGTTTCCCTGCACAAGCGGGTGGAAGCGTTGAAAAGTTTCCGGGAAAACACAGCCTTGTTTCCCAGATTCCGTCGAGCGCGGTTTGGGGCAGGCTTGTTTTCCACATGATTTCCACTGGATTTCAACAGGGTTTTCAACAGCCATTTTGCCGAAGGCAACTCCAACCGGTGCGCGTTCGACGGGGCGGACGGCAAATTGCCGTCCCTACAGGTGCAGTGCATGTTGCGGGCGGCCGATGGCCGCACCTACGGGGTGCGTGCGATACGGGAAACGGATTCGTTCCAATTATTTCCTACGGCATCGGTACGCTCGGGGCGTCGAGGACGCCGCCCCCTACAGGGTGGAGTGTGTTCACCGGTACAGCTCAGTCCAATCGGTGCGCCCCTCATCCGGCCCTTCGGGCCACCTTCCCCCCTCGGGGAAGGCTTTACGGGGGCGCGCGCTCGACGGGGGCGGATGGCAGAGTGCCGTCCCTACTTTGTCGGGACGCTCGGGGCGTCGAGGACGCCGCCCCCTACAGGCGGATGCGGACGGGGTAGGCTTTGCGAAACCGCAACGCCCCTCATCCGTCACCGGGCTTCCGTGAGACGCCCGGCGCCACCTTCCCCCGAAGGGGAAGGCTCTCCGAAATCACACCATCCCTACGCATCCCCTATTGCCTATTGCCTAATAACTCCTCCCGAACCAAACAAACGAGGTATTTCCATGAAACTGATGATTCTGGACGGCAATTCCGTCATCAATCGCGCATTTTACGGTGTGCGGCTGCTCAGCACCAAAAAAGGCGAGTACACCAACGCCATCTACGGGTTTCTGAACATTCTGGACCGGATGCGGCAGGAGGAAGCGCCCGACGCGCTTTGCGTGGCCTTTGACCTGCACGGGCCCACCTTCCGGCACGAGAAATATGCGCTATACAAGGCCACCCGCCACGGGATGCCCGAGGAGCTGGCCCAGCAGATGCCCGTCATTAAGGATGTGCTCCGGGCCATGAACATTCCCATCTACGCCTGCCAAGGCTGGGAGGCCGACGATGTGATCGGCACCATTGCCAAGCGCTGCTCCGAGGGGGGCTGGGATTGTGTGGTCGTCACCGGAGACCGGGACAGCCTGCAGCTGGTGGACGAGCATGTCACCGTGAAACTGGTTACCACCAAGGGCGGGCAGACCGGCTCCGCCAACTATACCCCGGCGCTCTTCCGGGAAGAATATGGCTTTGACCCGATCCATCTGATCGATCTCAAGGCTCTGATGGGTGACAGCTCTGACAACATCCCCGGCGTGGCCGGGGTCGGCCCCAAGACGGCCACAGAGCTGCTGCGCAAGTACGGTACTCTGGATGGGGTATACGAAAACTTGACGCCCCAGAACATGAAGGGCAAGCTGTACGAAAAGCTGGAGACCGGCAAGGAAAACGCCTATCTCTCCTACGATCTGGCGACGATCCGCCTCAACGCACCGGTGGACTTCGCCCCCGGCGACGCGCTTGTTGCCGCGCCGGACAAGGCCGCGCTGTATGAGCTCTTCCTTCGGCTGGAGTTCGTGAAGCTGATCGACAAGTACCAGCTGCGTGGGGCAACTGTCGGTGTAGCCAGCGGCCGCCCGCAAAACAGCCAAGGTTCCCCGGCTCCGTACAGCGCTGCACCCGTAGGGGACGGTTCTCCCGTCCCGGAGACCATCTCTCTGTTTGACCGCTCCGGCGCGGAAGACGCCCCCGCATCCACCCCGGGCCAGCTTCCCCTAACTGCAGCAGATGGGTCCGTGGAAGCGAGCGTCGAGCTCTCCGTGCCGGAAAGCAAGGCGGAATTTGACGCCCTGTTTGAAAGATGGAAGGCGGCGGAGCATGTCGCGCTGGCCGCCTCGGAGGACCTGGAGACCCTTGCGCTGGATGACGGAAGTTCCCCTGCCGTCCTGCAGCGTGCCTGCCTGAGCCCCGCCTGGGACGAGATCTTGTCTTCCCTCTTCTCCGGCCAACTCAAGCTGATCGTCCACGGCGCGAAGGAGCTGATCCGCAAGCTGCTGGAACGCTGCCTGCCCAGTGAAGGCATCGTCTTTGATGCTGAAGTTGCCGCCTATCTGCTGGACGCGGCCCGGGGCAAGTACGAGCTGTCCCGGCTGGCGCTGGAATACTGCCAGATCCAATTGCCCACGGAAGATGAGCTGATCGCAAAAGGGGTGCCTGCCGCGGGGGAACGCCCCTCATCCGTCAGCGGGCTTGAGGAGGACGCCCGCTGCCACCTTCCCCCGAAGGGGAAGGCTTTGAATGCCCAAACGACCGTTCTGCTTTGCGAGACTGCCGCGCTGCTTGCGCTGTATGCGCCGCTGTGCACCGGATTGCAGGAACAAAAGCTGGAGCGGCTCTACTACGAAATGGATCTGCCCCTGTGCAGGCTGCTGGCAAAAATGGAGGTGGAGGGCGTCCGGGTGGACGCCGAGGCCCTGCACCGCTTTGACGAAATGCTCAAAGCGCGCATCACAGAGGCCCAGGCGGATATTTTCCGCTATGCCGGGGGCGACTTCAATGTCAATTCTCCCAAGCAGCTGGGCGAGGTGCTCTTTGTCCGTCTGGGACTGCCCGCCGGGAAGAAGACCAAAACCGGCTGGTCCACCAACGCGGAGGTGCTGGAAAAGCTTCGGGACAAGCACCCCATCGTTGCCTGTATTTTGGAATACCGGACTTTGACCAAGCTCCAGGCCACCTACGCCGAGGGACTGCTCAAGGTCATCGGCCCCGACGGGCGGGTGCGCACCACCTTCCAGAACACTGTCACCGCCACGGGCCGTCTGTCCTCCACGGAGCCGAACCTGCAAAACATCCCGGTGCGCACCGACCTGGGCGCAGAGATCCGCAAGATGTTCGTGCCGGAGCCCGGCTGGGTCTTCGTGGACGCGGACTACAGCCAGATCGAGCTTCGGGTCCTGGCCCACATGGCGGACGACAAGGCCATGCAGGCGGCGTTTCTCTCCGGGGAGGATGTGCACCGGGTCACGGCCTCTCAGGTCTTCGGCGTGCCGCTGGAGGCCGTCACACCCCAGATGCGGCGCAACGCCAAGGCCGTCAACTTCGGCATCGTCTACGGCATTTCCGAGTTCTCTCTGGCCGACGACATTGGCGTGAGCCGGACCGAGGCCAAGAACTATATCGACAACTATCTGAGCAAGTACCACGGCGTGCGGGACTTCATGGCCGCTGTGGTGGAGCAGGCCACGAAGCTGGGCTATGTGTCCACCCTCTACGGGCGGCGGCGCTATCTGCCCGAGCTGAAGGACGGCAAGTTTATGGTCCGCGAGGCCGCGAAGCGGATGGCGATGAACTCTCCCATCCAGGGCACCGCCGCCGACATCATCAAGCTGGCTATGCTCCGCGTGGACAAGGCCCTGCAGGACGCGGGGCGAAAGGCCCGCCTGGTGCTCCAGGTGCACGACGAGCTGATCGTGGAGTGCCCGGAAGCCGAAGCGGACGCCGTGGCTGCTCTGGTCACCCGGGAGATGGAATCCGCCGCCAAGCTGGCCGTCCCCCTCACTGCCGAGGCAAAGACCGGGCGGAGCTGGTATGAGGCGAAGTAGGAATTGAGAATTGAGAAGTGACGCGTGGCAGGTGACAAGTGACAAGCGGCAGGTCTCCCCTTCTGTCATTCTGAGCGCAGCGCAGAATCCGTACCCTCGTCTCCCGTCCCCCGTCATTCTGGGCAACGCGAAGAATCCGTACCCTCGTCCCCCGTCATTCTGAGCAACGCGAAGAATCCGTACCCCCCGGCAATCTAACCGAAGAAAGCGGGTCTTTCGGCACCGCTCAGAACAATATATTAGGACTTTTTTGTGGAAAGGAGCCACGCATGGAAAAACACTTCTTTGTCTACATTCTTGCAAACAAAACCAATGTTGCAACCTATATCGGCGTGACCTCCAACCTGCCTGCTCGTATCTATGAACACAAAAATCACATGGATCCTAACAGCTTTACGGCCAAATACAACATCACCAAGCTGGTGTACTATGAAGAAGCGGGTTCGGATCCGCTGATTGCATTTGAGCGGGAAAAGCAATTAAAGGGCTGGACCCGTGCAAAGAAAAACGCTTTGATCCATTCCATGAATCCGACTTGGTCGGATCTTTACGAAAGCTTGTTCTGAATCGAGAGCCGGGGGGAGAACGGATTCTTCGACTTCGCTTGCGCTCCGCTCAGAATGACAGGAGTGGGGGCTGGGTGCTTGTCGGAGAGAACGGATTCTTCGGCTTCGCTTGCGCTCCGCTCAGAATGACAAAATTGGAGGCTGGTTCTGATGATCGCACCCGTGCAGCAGATCGTACCCATGCAGCGTCGGCACATTGCGGCAATTGCCGCGTTGGAGGCGGCGAGCTTTTCCGCGCCGTGGGACGAGGCTTCCATTCGGGCGGAGCTGGACAATCCGCTGGCGCTTTGGCTGGTGGCCGAAGGAGCGGACGGGGGCGTGCTGGGCTATGTGGGCTCCCAGAGCTGCTTCGAGGACGCGGATATTCTGAATGTGTGCGTCGCGCCCGAAGCGAGGCGGCAGGGCGTCGCGGAGGCGCTGATGCGGGAGCTGGAACTGCAGCTGCCTGCCAAGGGTGTGGAGAAAATCACCCTCGAGGTACGCTCGTCCAACACTCCGGCCATCCGGCTGTATGAAAAGCTGGGCTACGCCCAGATGGGCGTCCGCAGGGGGTATTACGAAAAACCCCGGGAGGACGCGTGGATCATGCAGAAGCAATTGAAGCGGCAGGACGGGCAACCCGTCCCCTACGAATTCTGAAACGGCGGACGGCAGGGTGCCGTCCCTACGAACTCTGAATGAGGTACTGCAATGAACATTTTTTCCATCGAATCCTCCTGTGACGAGACTGCGGTGGCGGTGGTGCGCGACGGACGGGTGATGCTGTCCGACTGCATCTCCTCTCAGGTGGACATTCACAAAATCTACGGCGGCGTGGTGCCGGAGATCGCCTCCCGCAAGCACATCGAGGCCATCTATCCGCTGGCGGATCAGGCCCTTGCCACGGCGGGCGTGACCCGGGCCGACATCGACGCGGTAGCCGTGACCTACGCGCCGGGGCTGATCGGCGCCGTGCTGGTGGGGGTCAACTTCGCCAAGGCCGCGGCCTTTGCGCTGGGCAAGCCGCTGATCCCGGTGCACCACATCCGGGGCCACATTGCCGCCAACTACCTCAGCCATCCCGAGCTGGAGCCGCCCTTCCTCTGTTTGGTGGTCTCCGGCGGACACACGATGCTGGTGGATGTGGCCGACTACACGAAAATGACCATCCTCGGCGGCACCCGGGACGACGCGGCGGGCGAGTGCTTTGACAAGATCGCCCGGGTGCTCGGCATGCCCTACCCCGGCGGCGCGGCCCTGGACCGCATGAGCCAGGGCGGGGACCCGACGAAATACCCCCTGCCCCGGGCCAAGGTGGACGGCAATCCGCTGGACCTGAGCTTCTCCGGGCTGAAAACGGCGGCGATCAATCTGATCCACAATGCCAATCAGAAAGATGAACCCGTTGACATTCCTTCCCTCTGCGCCGCTGTGTCCGAGGCAGTGAGCTCTGCTCTGGTGAGCCGGACGGAACTGGCCCTGCGGCAGACAGGCCGCAAGACCCTGGCCGTGGCAGGCGGCGTGGCCGCCAATTCCCGCATCCGCGCCCAGGTGACGGAACTGGCCCAGCGCATGGGCGTCCGTCTCTGCCTGCCGGAGCTGCGCTACTGCGGCGACAACGCCGCGATGATCGGCGCGCAAGGCTATTACGAATTCCTGGCCGGGAATGTCGCGGATATGACGCTCAACGCCTACGCGACGAAATCGCTGGTGGGGGAAAGCCTGTGAATTAAAAAGTGAGAATTGAGAGTTTTCAACAAAAAAATCCGGGAGAAATACGGTTTTTCCGTAATTCCCCCGGGTTTTTCGACGGCGTTCGATGGATTATGTTAACGAAATGTGTTATGTTACCAACGCGGTTCGGGAAATGTGTCACAAACAGGAGGCAGCGCAGCAAGCGGCATGGTCGGGACGCGCGGGGCGTCGAGGACGCTGCTCCCTACATTTGCTTCAGTCGGAGGACGACTGCAGTACGGTCGTCCTCCGCGTCTGGCTCGTTCTGGACGATCAGGCAGGCGGCCAGATCCCGGACGCTCCCCTGGGTAAATTCTGTCAAACGGTGGGCCGTCTCCTCTCCATAGGCTCCATCGCTGAGCATCACCAGGGTCTCCCCTTCCCTCAGGGACAGCTCGTACTGTTCGGGCGTGCGGCGGGATGCCGCCAGGCCCGGCGGCGGCGCGGCTGTCCCAATTTCTTCGATCTCGCCGTCCCGCCATAGATAGCTGGGGGCGGCTCCCCATTTATAGAGGATGGCAGCGCCGCTGTGCAGGTCCAGCTTCAGCAGGTCCACGGTGGAAAAGACGGCCTGCTTGCGTAGGACATAAAAGCCGTTCAGCAGCTCCAGGGCCGTATCCCCCTCCATGCCAGATTCCAGGAAGGCCGTCAACAGGCGGGTCGCCCGGTCGCTTTCCACCCGGGCCTCCATTCCGCTGCCCATCCCGTCACAGAGCAGGACACAGTAGTTGCCCAGCCGATCCCGGAAGGCGGAGCCCCGGTCGCCGGAGATTTCGCTTCCCGTCCGGCCCGCACTGCCCACGGCCAGCTCGGGCGCATAGCACTGGGCAGCGTCTGGCACGGGGCGGGTCAAGGCCCCCAGCAGCCGCTCCAGGGCCAGATATTGTCCCGCCGCCACCCGGCGGCCCTCCTCCCGGCGGAAGGCCTCCCGACGGCGGGACAGGAACTGATCCATGGCCTGGTTGACGGCGGTGAGAAAGCCAGCCGTGTGGCAGCAGCGCTCCGTGAAGCGGGCGGGAAAGTCCTCCCGCTGGGCCTCTCCCCGCCCCACGATGAGCTCCCCGGCGGCGCAGAGGTCGCGGTAGGTGTCCTCCGCGTGCTGCTCCCAGCACAGCGTATGCCGCACACAGCAGCTGCAGACCCGCTCGGCGGCCTCGTCATAGACCTCCGCCAGCCGGATCGGCTGAACGATGGGGTCCTCCCGCATCAGGATCCCATGCATCAGACGCAAGGCCTTCTGCACTCGGAGCTGGGGCTGCAGGGCCGGAGCCGGGATGCTGTGCAAAGGCGCTTCCTGCTGGGGCGCGGCCGGAGGCTCCCGGAGCAGGAGCGCCGGAACCAGTGCGGCGACCCCAGTTCTGCCCACCAGCTGCAAGAGCGGCAGCACACCCAGGCCGCTGTCCAGAAGAAAGAGAGCGCCCACCGCCCCGCACAGTCCGGCGCACAGGCCGGGCCGGGAGACCGGCGTCCGGCGAAAAAGCGCAAAGCCCACGAAGCAGCTCAGGCTCAGGGCCAGCGGCTCCATGGCCAGGTCCCAGCCCCAGAACAGGATATAACCGCCGCAAGCCCCCAGCAGGGCCGCGCCCGCCTGCCCGGGCGACCCGGCGCACAGCACCAGGCAGGCCGCGACCGGCAGCGGCACAGAAAAAAAGCCCAGGCCGGAAAGGAGAAAGCTAAGCGCCAGCGCCTGCAGCCCTTCCCTGCCCTTTTGCCTCCATGCGTCGGTCCATCCCGCACACAAAGCGCCGATCCGTTGGGTCGGCTTTTCTTTTAATTGGATCCCTTTCATTCGCTCATCCCCGCAGCTCAGATAGCAATATGATAGCAAATCAAGTTGGAAAAAGGTGTCGGAATATCCACCGAAAAATAAATCTTGCAGCCAGAGGGCGGATGGGGTATAATCAGCTCAAACATGTTTTTGTTTTGGGAGGATTGCGTATGATTTACTGGCTGAACGGGGCATACGGCGTGGGAAAGACCACTGTGGCGAACTGCTTAAAAGAGCGCCTGCGCAATGCCCATATTTTCGACCCGGAGCTGGTCGGCAACGGGCTTCGGGACAATTATCCGAAATCGCTGTTTTTTGAAACCTTTGAGCAGTACCCGCTTTGGCTGGAATTGAATTACAAGCTTCTGAGAGATATTCATGCCCGGTATGACGGGGATATTATCGCGCCTATGACGCTGCTGCGGACGGAATCCTATGAAGGCATCATAAAACGCCTGCAGGACGACGACGTGGATGTATGCTATGTCTTTCTGGACGCGGACGCAGAGACACTCCGGCAGCGGATGGTGGAAACCGGACGCGAGGAACCCGACAGTTGGTGCGTACAGCATATCCCCATCTGCCTGCAAGCCCAGCAGGCAGACCGATTCGCAATCCACGTTGATACCGTAGGGAAGACGCCAGAAGACATCGCCAGGGAGATTATTGCCATTGGGAATGGAACCAACCGTCCCCGCCAGTCAATCTGAGCGCCGTAGGGACGGCACCCTGCCGTCCGCGTCCCCGCTCTTCGCAGCGTTGACAAGTAATAGTTGACAATGATTGATGCTTTGTAGATTCCCGGTGCCGGAATTCGGTAGTGCCGATTATCAATCGGCCTTGCGGGCAGCGACGCGAAGCTATGGCCCGCGCTGCAGGCTCTGAATGCGGAACCACGGGACGGGGAAGCCTGTCCCGTGGCGCACACTGTGCGCCGCTACCAGACTTTTGCCGTTCCCGCCGTATGGACGGCCATTGGCCCTCCGGCATTCGGAACGAATGCAATTTGCCGAAGGCAAATCCAGCAGGGTTGCGATAACGCACCCGGTCCCGTGGCGCACAGTTAAGTGACGGCCCAAATATGCAAGCCGAGGCCCTGCCTACATGCGCAGCTGCGGAAGCTGGTGCGGGTCGCGGACGGCAGAGTGCCGTCCCTACACCCCCTGATCCCTGATCCCCGATCCTTGATCCCTGATCCCTTACAGCGGGCAACTTGCCCGCGCTACACACGCAAAAGGAGGTATCTCCACATGGACTTCAAACTGCACGCGCCTTTCCAGCCGACCGGCGATCAGCCGGAGGCGATTGCCGCGTTGACGGAAGGGCTCAAAATGGGGCTGGACGAACAGGTTTTGCTCGGCGTCACCGGCTCGGGCAAGACCTTCACGATGGCGAATGTGATCGCCAATCTGAACCGCCCAACCCTGGTGCTGGCCCACAACAAGACCCTCGCCGCCCAGCTCTGCTCCGAGTTTCGGGAGTTCTTCCCGGAAAACGCGGTGGAGTATTTCATCTCCTACTACGACTACTACCAGCCCGAGGCCTATATCGCCCACACGGACACCTACATCGAGAAGGACTCTTCCATCAACGAAGAGATCGAGCGGCTGCGGCACAGCGCCACCTCCTCCCTCTTCGAGCGGCGGGATGTGATCGTGGTGGCCTCCGTGAGCTGCATCTACGGTCTGGGCGACCCGATCGACTACAAGAACATGGTCATTTCCCTCCGCACGGGCATCGAATACCCGCAGGAGGAGCTGATGAAAAAGCTGATCTCCATTCGCTACGAGCGCAACGATGTAGACTTCTCCCGCAACCACTTCCGCGTCCGGGGCGACACGGTGGAGATCTACCCTGCCTACTGGGCGGGCCGGGCCATCCGCGTGGAGTTCTTCGGCGACGAGGTGGACCGGATCTCGGAGATCAACGCCGTCACCGGTATTCCGGAGCGGGTGGTCTCCCATGTGGCCATCTACCCCGCCTCCCACTATGTCACGACCAAGGAAAAGATGGACCGCGCCCTGGTGGCCATCCGGGAGGAGATGGAGGAGCGGGAGGCTTATTTCAAGGCAAACGACCGCCTGCTGGAGGCCCAGCGCATTCGGCAGCGCACGGAATACGACATGGAAATGCTGCAGGAGATCGGCTTCTGCACGGGCATCGAGAACTATTCCCGCGTCATCTCGGGCCGGGCCCCCGGCACGCCGCCCATGACGCTGATGGACTACTTCCCGGACGACTTCCTGCTCTTCGTGGACGAGAGCCATGTTACCCTGCCCCAGGTGCGGGCCATGTACAACGGCGACCGCTCCCGGAAGGAGAGCCTTGTGAACTACGGCTTCCGCCTGCCCTCGGCCTTCGACAACCGCCCGTTGACCTTTCCCGAGTTCCAGAGCAAGATCAAGCAGGCCGTCTATGTCTCCGCCACGCCCGCGCCCTTCGAGACGGAGCGGGCGGGGCAGATCGTGGAGCAGGTGATCCGGCCCACGGGTCTGCTGGACCCCGAGCTGGAGGTGCGGCCCATTGCTGGGCAGGTGGATGATCTGATGGAGGAGATCGCCAAGGTCACAGCCCGGGAGGAACGGGTCCTGATCACCACGCTGACCAAGCGCATGGCTGAGGACTTGACCAACTTTCTGCAAAAAAACGGCGTCCGCGTGCGCTATATGCACTCCGACATCGGAGCCATGGAGCGCATGGAGATCATTCGGGACCTTCGTATGGCGAAGTTCGATGTGCTGGTGGGCATCAACCTCCTGCGCGAGGGCCTCGATCTGCCGGAGGTATCCCTGGTCGCCATTCTGGACGCGGACAAGGAGGGCTTCCTCCGCTCCGCCACCAGTCTGATCCAGACCATTGGCCGCGCCGCTCGCAACGCAGAGGGCCGGGTCATTATGTACGCCGACAGCGTGACGCCCGCCATGGACTACGCCATCCGGGAGACTCAGCGCCGCCGGGACATCCAGCAGGCCTACAACGAGGCCCACGGCATCGTCCCCCAGACCATCCGAAAGGATGTGCGGGAGCTGATCGAGATCACCCGCCAGGACGGCGAGGCCAAGGGCAAGGCCGGCGTAAAGCTCACCAGGGAAGAGCGGGAGCGGGAGATCGCCCGTCTGGAAAAGCAGATGCGCAAGGCCGCCCAGATGATGGAATTCGAATTCGCCGCCGTGCTGCGGGATCAGATCATCCAGCTGCGGAGCGGGACATGACGAAAACGCCCCCGGGAAGCACATGCTTTCCGGGGGCGCGGTTCATGCGGCGCACGGTCTTTTCATCCAGCCCATCTGCTTGTGACGGCGGATCAGAAAAGACAAGGCGATCAAAGCGGTAACATACAATACGCACAGAGGGACACAGCAGCTCTTGAAATGCTCCGCTTTTCCAAAGATCCAGATGATCACAGCCAGGCCGAAGAGATAGACAAGGCCAGGTACGAAAAAACTACCATATCGCCAAGCGTCGAATCATGGATATTATGTTAACACTGCAAAACAGGAGCGAAAGGAGTTCTGCGCGGCTCTTTTATGCCGCTTCCGTCTGGATCCGGTTGGCGGTGGCCGTAGTGGTAAGCGTTGCGGCCTCGCTGGTCACGGAACCGGCGGCATTGGACACGATGCAGCGGTACTGCCAGCCGTTGTTCGCGTTGGACGCCTTGACGGTCACGGTCGCGGCCGTCTTGCCGGACCAGGTGGTCCAGGTGGAGGAACTGGGCTTCTTGTACTGCCACTTATAGCTCAGGTTTTCCCCTGTGGCGACCACGGAGAAGCTTGCGGTTTTGCCCAGCGCAACTTCCACAGAATCGGGCTGGCCGGTGATGACAGGCTTGGCAACGGAAGTGGTGAGGGACAGCGTTACAGCCTCGGAGGTCACGGAGCCCGCCGCGTTGGAGACGATGCAGCGGTACTGACAGCCGTTGTTGGTGTTGAGCGCCTTGACGCTCACGGTTGCGGCCGTCTTGCCGGACCAGGTGGTCCAGGTGGTGGAACCGGGCTTCTTTTACTGCCACATATAGCTCAGGTTTTACCCAGTGGCGAACACGGAGAGGAACAGCTAAATAGATTTTTCCAGGAACACCCTTAAACCAAGCTGA
>JAFOKO010000059.1 GCA_017419715.1 Oscillospiraceae bacterium
CGGCGGTGCTGGTCCTGCTGGTGGGGCTAAAGGTCATCCCGCTGGACAATCGGGCCAAGAGCAGCGCGCCGGACAGCTTCTCCGACGCCCAACCCAACTTGTCGGAGGCCTATTTTGGAGAGAATGCGGCCTTTGAACCAGAAGCCAAGTCAGAACAGCCGGAAGGGCTGTCAAACGCCGGAAGCGAAGTCAAAGCGCCCGACCCGGCAGCGGATGGCAGCAATTACACCTACGCCCCCCCGCTTGCCGACGCCCAGAGCCGGGACGGCGCATCGAGAACCGAAAACTACTCCGCCGCCCCCCAGACGGACGACGCCGTCTGCAGCACCCTCAGCACAACGGAAGACGCCGCCGTACTGCTCTACCGGGACTTCCCGGCAGAAAGCCTCTTTTCCCTGCTGGAAGCCGAGGAGCCCAAGCTCTACGCCCTGGTGGCTGAGCTGGAGCCCGAGATCCGGGACGGCCTGCTCTGCTACAGGACGGATTGCGGCACCGCTCTGGCCATTCAGGAGTGGCTGTTGGCCATGCTTCCCCAGGACGGCGTCGTGGCAGAGGACCGGCTCACCCAGCGCATGGAGGCCCTGGACCCCGGCAGCGCGAGCCTGTATCGCATCCTCAGCTGGACAGAACAAAGCCGGGAGATCCTCTGGCCTTCGTCCTGGCCCGCCGATTGGGCCGAGCGCCTGCAAAGCGGCGAAAGCTGGGCACTGTTCTTCCCCCGGGAGGACTATGTTCCCAACAGCGGCAAGACGGCCTATCTGGTGTTTTCCGAAAACTGATGTAAAACCGGCAGGGACCCGCGTCCCTGCCGGTGCTGTTTATTTCACGAAAATGGGCAGACCGTTCTTGGCTGTCCGCTCGGATCTGTAATAGCTGCAGCGTTCCCAGAAGGCTTCCGAGGGACCGTACGCCGAAACATAAAAGGAGGCCGCGCCTTGTTTGCGCATCTGAGCCTCGGCGTGACGGACGATCTCCCTTCCGATCCCTTTCTTTCTGGCCTCCGGCTTGACGCCGATCTCCAGAATCGTGCCGTAGCCCGGCACCTCGCTGAACTCGCTGTGCGCCTCGTCCTTCATCCACAGGCAGAAGCCCTCGTAGGGCCCGTCATTTTTGACCATGACGCCTGCAATTTCACCATCGCAAAGCTTTTGGAACAGATATGCGATAAAGTCCTTGATGGTCTCAACTGGCGTCTCCGCGTCTTCGCCTTCCTGATAATACGCAAGCATGAGCGCTTCCAGGCTCTCACGGTTTTCCTTTGTGATTGGTTCAAATGTCATTGGAACTCATCCTTTCTCACGGTGTCTCTTCCAGGAAGTAGGTCGCCTCGGAGTCCGCCACATTGAGGGCGAAGGCCAGGGGGAATTTGGCCAGGGCCTGGCCGACGGTGCGGGCGTCCTCCTCGCCGGAGAAGCCCATGTGGTACCGGATGGCAAAGGCCTCATGGTCGCTGAGCTTCATGTACTTCATGATCATCCACACGGATTTCTCACCGTGGCCGAAGGGGAAATCGTCCTCAAAGTTGTAGGTCGCCACCTTCTGCCAGACGCCCCGCTCGTCCTTGACATTGCGGAAACCGGGTCTGTAGCAGCCGATCTTGCACAGGTCGTGCAGCAGGGCCACGATGGCAACGCTCTCCTCGCTATAGTCCTCCCCCGTCAAGCCGTAGACCTGCTGGACCCGGGGCCGGGCCAGGTAGGCCCGCAGGCAGTCGTAGACATTCAAGCTGTGCTGGCACAGGCCGCCAGCCACGGCGGAGTGGTAGCGGGCTGAGGCAGGCGCTTCGAAGAAATCCGATTGCAGCAGATAGTTGAGCAGTTCCTCCGCGCCTTCGCGTTGGATATACTGGCGATAAATTGAGACAAATCGTTCCTTGGGGTCCATGGTCATTCTCCTTACAGTCAATTTTGGCAGGGGCGGCAGGGGCGGCGTCTGCAGCAGTCTTTCACAGAGCTCCGGCAGGGCCTGATCCGGGCTGGAATTCAAAAAGCGCACGCTGCCCGGGCCGCGCTCGCGCAGCAGGGAGCGCTCAGCCAGCTGAGAGCGGGTGTTGCGGGCCGTGCCCTCGGCCCCATCCAACAGCTCCGTGGTCGGAGCAAGGATGCGGCGCAGGGCATCCGCCGCGAAGGGATAGTGGGTACAGCCCAGGACAACGGCATCCGCGCCGCCGTCCGCATAAGGGGCGAGGGCCTGCCGCAGATAGGCCTTTAGGGCGGGACTGTCGGTCTCTCCCCGCTCGATGAACGTCACCAGCTCCGGGCAGGGCAGGCTGATCACCCGGCAGCGGCTCTCCATACGCCGGGTCAATGCAGCAAATTTCTCCTCCCGCAAGGTGGTCTCGGTGGCCATGACCACCACGGTGCCGCCGGGATGGCGGTCGGCGGCGGGCTTGAGCGCGGGCTCTATGCCGAGGATGGGCAACTCCGGCCAGGCCTCCCGCAAGGCCCCAATGGCCGCAGAGGTGGCCGTATTGCAGGCGATCACAGCCGCCTTGAAATCGTATTCTTTTTTGAGCCGGGTCAAGTTTTCCAGCGTGAGCGCACGAATCTCTTCCGTGCTCCGCGGCCCATAGGGCGCGTTGGCGGAGTCGCCAAAATAGACGAAATCCTCCTCCGGCAGTTCCCGTACCAGGGCGCGCAGCACGCTCACGCCGCCCACACCGGAATCAAACACGACGATCGGTGCATTACGATCCAAGCTGCCCCACTCCTTTCCTCACACATTGTCGTTATTTTATCGCAAAAACCCCCATAAGTCAAGAATTGGGTCGTTGACTTCCGGAGGATTGTTGGATATAATAGGGAGAAACGATTTGAAAGCAGAGGGCGATCCGATGTAAGCAACAAACAACTCTTTGGCTCGATTGATTTTTGTTTGGTGTTCGTCGCAAAACGAGGACTTCATGTGCAAAAGGCATCAGGGACCAGGCAATAGGCAATAGTTGAATAGGCAATAGGAGGCGAGGGTGCGGGGACAGAGTTCGGTAGCGGCGCACAGTGTGCGCCATGGAATGCATTCCCCCGCCTGTCATTCTGAGCGTAGCGAAGAATCCGTTCCCCCGTCCCTTGCCTTCCCCTCGGGGGAAGGTGGCACCGGGC
>JAFOKO010000060.1 GCA_017419715.1 Oscillospiraceae bacterium
CGTGAGACGCCCGGCGCCACCTTCCCCCGAGGGGGAAGGCTAAGAACGCGCCCCAGCAAAGCCTTCCCCGAGGGGGGAAGGCAAGGGGACGGGGGTACGGATTCTTCGCTTTGCTCAGAATGACAGGCGGGGGAATGCATTCCGTGGCGCACACTGTGCGCCGCTACCGAACTCCCCCGCGCACCCGTGCGGCCGTGAAGCAAATGGGTCTGTTCGGAGTTTTGCAGCCGCCATTCGTGTGCTGGAGGATTTGCGCCGGCTTGTGAAGCCTGATTATCCGCGCGGGCTTGTGAAGCCTGATTCTCCGCGGCAGCTCTGCTAAGCGCTGGATTCGGCACGACCACGCCCGGCATCATCAGCGCACGATCGCCACGCGAGTTTCCTCTTGAAATATACGGATTCTCTATTGAGATTTGGGAGGGGTTATGATACCATATACTGAGGATCATTCTGTATTGCGATCATACACATGTACCACATTCCGGGCTGCTTTTCAGCAAGCCCTACAGAGCCCTGTTTTTGCGCAATATCAGGTCAACCACAGTTGAATACAAGGAAACCATTCGTAATTTCTCTCAGGATGGTGAGATGATGAACTTATTTAGCACATTGCCGGCTGATCTTTTTTCCATTCTTGCATCGCCAAATCGTTTGCTCTATGCGGATGCCCTTGATGTACTCTATGAAGCTTACAAAGACAACCTCAAAATACCCGAGCAAACCCTCTATTCCATGCTCCGGTCTCGCTTGGAGCGGCAGCTTGCAGAGGCAAGCTTTGATGGGGAGGATATCTACGAAGAAGAACTCAGGGACATTTCGGGAAAAGCGCGTTTTCTCATTCGGAAGCTGTGCAGCAAAGGATGGTTTGAAAAAGAGCGCGGCGAGGATTTTGAGGAATACATTACTGTACCCGGATATAGCAGCAGACTTCTGGAACTGTTCCACCAACTAACCGACGACAGTCCTCTACGCGGGTATTCTTTTGTTCTAAGCACTTACTCGACACTGAAAGTTGCAGATGAAGGGAATAACGCATATGAGAGAATGACCGCCATTTACAATGCTTATGATAACACACTGCAACTGATAAAAATGTTGCAAATGGTCTATCACAATGTTAGGCACTATTTTAAAATTCAAGTCGAGATGCGAAATATCAACAAGGTCCTTGCCTCACACTTTGATGATTTTGGGCAGAAGGTCGTGGAGACCTACATTCGGCCCTTGAAAGTCAAGGATTCTGTGCCAAAGTATAAAGTCCCAATCCTTATCATTTTGAACAAATGGATAGAAGACGATCACATCCTTTATGAGATCTCGAATGCAGCCCATCAGGACAAACGCGGGGATTCGGTCGACGCATGCAGAAATGATTTGTTAACCAAAATATACTGGATCAAAGAGCGCTATGAGAGTGTAGAACACGAGTATCTTGACGAGATAGACGCGCAGGTTAGGCGCTATACCCGCGCCACCACCCAGAAGATCGAAAATCTTACAAACCGAGATCAGAATGTGCGAGGAAATCTGAATTATCTTCTCAATCGCCTTTCTCGAAGCAGACTGTCCTCTGAACTCGTCGAAAGCATTCAGCCCGCATTTCAGCTCTATGCGCAGACCTGCCTTTCAGAGAAAAGCTTGTGGTGCAGCCGACGCCCGAAGAGGCGCATGGCGTTGGAACCTGTTCTGGTCGAAGACGACGCACCGGACGCTGGCCTTATCTCCAATGCGGAAGAATTGCTGCATGCAAAATATGGCAGGGCCGCGGTCACAGATTATATGCGTGAGCGCTTTTTCGGCAAGGATGCGCTATATTCCAAAGACCTCGCGCTCCGTGACGACAACTCGTACATTATGAGCATTTTGTCTTTTCTGAGAGGAGAAGACGACGATTCTTTCTACTCGGTGCAAAGCTTTGATGCAGAATACAGGGAAGGCGACTACACGATTCCGCAGCTGAAGTTTTCTCGAAAGGAGAGCAAAAAATGAGCCTTGCAGACCTGCAAAACTATACCCAGAAAGAACTTGAGCAATTCAAGTCTGTCTGCAACCAGTTACTTGGCAAGACTTTTGTTGTAAAAACGATCTACCGCCCGGATAAAGGAAATATCAATAATCCGGACTATCTGTTCCTTTCCCGACATTTTGAAGATGTGAGAGACTATCTTCTGATGATAGACTGGGATCTGCATAAGGATGATTTCAACGGGTATTTTTATGTCCTGAACACCGAAGATGCCAACAGGCTTTCTCTGGGCAAGACTGCGACGGGCATCCTCCTTGCGCTTCGCATGATATACGACGAGAACAAGGACCACATGGGCCTGGAGCACGATGTGCTGTGTACAGTCCGCGATGTTCTCGAAAAGGTGGTCACCGATTACGCGATCCTTCCCTCCCGACCGAATATGGATGAAGTGAGAAAAGCGCTTGCCGTTTTGGACGACCACAATGTGATCCAGAAGATTGATAAGAAATACAGCCAAAAGGAATGCCAGTTTGTGATTATGCCCACAATCTTGACGGTCGTCTCAAGCGAAAAGCTGAATGCCGTTGTATCTCAAATGCGGAAGGAGGAGGACGAGCTTGAAGAAGCTGAAGAAGATCCTGCTGATTAACTGGCTCTACTACAGCAGGCAGTTGATCGACATCGGGGATATCAACTTTTTAACCGGCAAGACGGGAGCCGGAAAATCGACCATCATTGATGCATTACAAATCGTCCTTCTCGGCGAATTGAATGCCCGGAATTTCAACAAAGCCGCGAATGAAAGCTCCCAGAGAACGCTGGATGGATATCTTCGCGCCGATATCGACGGAACTGGAGAAGACACGCGCCGCGGCAAGGATTTTTCAAGCTACATTGTTTGCGAGTTCTATGACGATTGGCAAGATCATTCTTTTGTGATCGGGATTATTTTCGACTGTCGAAACGACGGCTCCCGGCAGGAGCGGTATTTTATCTATCCGGGGAAGATTCCGGAGAACTGTTTCGTCATCAACAGAATACCCATGGACATCCCCGCGTTGCGCGCCTTTATTACCAGCGAATATAAGTCCTACGGAAAAATATATGACAGCCACAGGGACTACAAGGCAGACCTCCTTTCAAGGTGGAATGTTCATACAGAGGCTGTCTTTCGAATGCTGAAAAGGGCGGTCTCTTTCAAACCAATCGTTGATATCCAGAGTTTTCTCACGGAAAACATTTGCGACACGGCAGAGCGGCCGAACATAGAAGCAATGCAGCAAAACATTCGTGAATACAAGCGGCATGAGGAAATTGCCCGGCGGCAGGAGGAACAGGTCGACAAGCTGAAAAACATCGGCATTTTGTATGCCGATCTTCAGCGGACCATTGATACATATCAGCAACACGCCTTCCTAACGCTTTGGGCACAAAAAGAAGATTTACAGGAACAAATCAAGAAAAATGAGGACGACATAGAGGCCAATCAGAACATTATTACTCAATTTGAAACAGAAACCGAGATCATACGATCCGATATCAATGCAAAAGAGAATAAAAAAGACGCCCTTCACGCGGAGTGCGCGCAAAGCGAAGTATTTCAGACGGAGAACCGACTGAAAACCGAAAAGCAACAGCTGATCGCCGAGCGGAACAGGCTGGCGGGCGATCTTCAAAAAACATCGCTTGATATCCGGAGAGAGGCCCAGGTAATTTCGTCCATGTGTCAAAGGCTGGAGGAGCTTGGGTCCGAAAAACATCTTCCGGAGATGAGCGCAATTTCCAACGGCATCAGCACTGCGTTTCTTCCTCTGCTGGATTGCAGCGACAGCTCTTTTTCGATGTCCGCTGAGCTGTTTTCAAATGCTTATGAAAAGACGAATTCGTTCTCACAGGCGCTTCGGGATGCCTCGTACAAGCTTGGAACCCGCATGGCAGGGATCAAAAGAGAAATTGAAGAAAGAGAAGCGGCCCTGTCCAATTTGAGAAAGAATGTAAAAGATTATCCGGCAGGGCTGCTCTCGCTCAAGCAGCGCCTGTCAGATGAAATTGCAAAAAAGACGGAACAACCAGCCCAAATCTTTATTCTTGCGGACTTGCTCGAAATAGCAGAAGGGCAAAGCGCCTGGAGAGGCGCCGTTGAAGGCTATCTGAATACGCAAAAATTCTATCTTCTGGTTGATCCTTCTGTTTATGATATGGC
Source organism: Oscillospiraceae bacterium (assembly GCA_017419715.1). Classification (GTDB taxonomy): domain Bacteria; phylum Bacillota; class Clostridia; order Oscillospirales; family Oscillospiraceae; genus JAFRPC01. Next base: position 4,173 of record JAFOKO010000060.1, read on the forward strand.
TTTAAGCATGTTTAACCGGATCAAAGCGGAGTATCCCCAGCAGTCTTTTGGCCTTGTCGATGTCGGCAAGCTCCGGGAGCGGGAACATCAGGAGCCTTGGGATGACAGCCTCGCAAAGAAGGTCGTCACCGACAATCCCCTGGCCAGGGACTATGTCGACTATCTTCTGGGGCGCGTTGTCTGCTGTGCACATGTAAGTCAGATCAGAAAGCACAGAACCGCCATCACGGAGGAGGGCATGCTGTATCAGGGCTATGTGGCTCGCCCCATCCGCAAGGCGTTGATGGACGACGCCTTTATCGGCAGAACTGCCATCGAAATACGCACGGCGCGTTTGGAGAGCGAACGAAAGAAGCTGAGCGAGGAGCTGCATGCGCTTTCTCCCTTGTATGCAGAAATCGACAAAAACAAAAATCGAGAGTTTCTTTTCTCCATGAGATTTGTAAACGACGAGATCACACAACGGCAGCACGATTATCTCCGAGCACTCGAGATCAACCGGGATCTGGACAAAGTTGAAGATGAACTGTCGCATCTGAACCTGTTCTGGCTCGACAACAAGCGTGAGGAGATAAAAGCGCTCGAAAAAGAGCTGGCGGAGCTCCGAGGGCGAGAAACCGGATGTATATCCGATATTGCTGTGCGAAAGGACAGGATCCATGAGATCGAATATGAAAAGCTGCCGGATCTCTACCGGGAGATGTCCGCCAAAGAGGATCAGATTTCCGAGCAGTTTACCGATCCGTTTGTACAGGCAACGGGTATTCCACGCTATCAGGCTGAACTGAAGCGGCTCAAAAGAGCGGCGGTTGTGGCAAAAAACTTCGGCGACAGGCTGGTTCAAACCGAAAACGAGCAGCGGACTGCAAGAGAATCGCTGCTTCGCGCCCGCTCGGCGTATGTCCAGGCCTATCAGCCCTGTTCGTTTGCCGTGGATTCCCCGCTGAACGACGAATTTGCGGGCGAACTGAGCATCCTGGAAGAAAGCGAGCTGCCGAAATATCGGGAGAAAATCAAAGAGGCGCGGGAAAGCGCCATGGAACAGTTTCAAAACGACTTCTTGTATAAGCTTCAGTCGAGCATTGAGCAGGTGCAGGATCAGGTCAAAAATCTGAACAAAGCGCTGAAATATGCCCAGTTTGGAACGGAACAGTATCAGTTCCGCGTCGACCGCAATCCAGACTATGCGGAGTATTATGATATGATCACGGCGCCTGAATTGAAAGAGGGGGAAGGCAGCCTGTTCACATGGGCATTCCATTCAAAATACAGCGCGGTGATCGAAGACTTGTTTGGAAAGATCGCTGATTCCGACGATACGCAACTGAATGCCCGAAGGCAGAGTGAGCTTCAGCAGAATATTGAAAGATACACAGACTTTCGGACCTATCTCAGATTTGACTTGGAAACCACGGATCGCGAGGGCAACAAGCAGCTGCTTTCCCAGACTTTGAACAAGAAATCCGGCGGCGAAACTCAGACCCCGTTCTATATTGCAGTTTTGGCGTCGTTTGCACAGCTGTACCAAGTCCACAACCGAACTCCAAGTATGAACAACACTGTAAGACTTGTGATTTTTGACGAGGCTTTTAATAAGATGGATAGCGACAGAATTGTCGAGAGCGTCCGTCTTCTCAGAAAAATGGGCCTTCAAGCTATCGTTTGCACGCCGCCGGATAAAATAAGCGATATCATGCCAATCGCGGATAAGACGCTGCTTGTCCACAAAGAGAAGCACACAATGAGGGTTCTTCCGTTTAGTAAGGAGAATGCGGATAGATGGAACGGCGAGTGATACTTTCCCGGCTTCTTGACAAGTACGAAAGCAGCAAGCATCTTCTCCAGCCCGGTGTTTCCTCGCGCCGCGTTATGCTTCGTGTCGACCATCAAGAACTGCCGGAATATAAGTACGACGAGGGCTCTGCCCTACGGGACATCTATAATAACGCCGCCAAATCGCTGGAGAAGGACGGTATTGTGTCAGTTGAATGGGCAAGACCCGGCCGCATGTCGATCATAGCGCTCAATCTTCATGCGATTGACGAAGCGTATCGCCGGTGCGGGCGGCAGCACCCGCGTGAAAAAGCGGAGGCTGTCATCGAAACTCTTGAGAAAGCCTTGCCGGAGGTTTCTTGCAATTGGATACATTGCTGGAAGCAGGAGGTATGTGAAATCGCCCGCCAAACATATAAAACACCTTCCTACTGTAAAGACGGCCTGTCCTTTCTTGAAAAACTCGTTACCGCGCTGGGGGTCTACGAAAGACTCAATGGCGTCCCGATTTCTATGCGCGCATTCAGCATTGAATGCTTTCAGGATAGCAAAATCTTTGAGCATGAGTGCAGGGATGAATTCTTAAGAATTGCCAAAAAATACAACGTTGAACTCTGTGAGACCTGCCGTCAACAGGAACTGAGCCAGAGAGATGAACTTGCTTTTTTGGGCATCTATGCAAGGCCGGAACTATATGAATTGTCGGGCAATTGCATCGTCAAAACCGTTGATGGGTTCATAGACATAGCGGCAGCCGGAACCTTTGGGCTGGGGCTCCCGAGCTCTATGGTTGACAGCATCGTTGCGTATGATCTTACACGCATAAGAAAGATTATCTTCATTGAGAATAAGACGAACTATGACGAATATCTGCTGTCGGAAAAAGCCCCGGATGAGCTTGTCCTCTATCACGGTGGTTTCTTAAGCCCGCAAAAGAAAAAAATGTATGAGAAGCTTTCTTTGGCTGTTTGCGATGGCGTCGAGCTAAGCTTCTGGGCCGACATTGATCTGGGCGGCTTCAGGATGTTTGAGGATCTTCGCACGATTTTCCCAAAGCTTGTCCCAAAGAGAATGGGCGCCGAAGATGTGGTAAAGTTCCATACAGCAGGGAAAAAGCGCAATGAAGACTACCTTGCGCAACTTAGGGCCATCCGTGCTGAGAATAGGTATCTTCCGTTTTCAAATGCAATTGATCAAATACTAAAATACGGAGTAACAATTGAGCAAGAGGTCTTTCTGATGGGATAGAGCAGATGACCCATGAGCTTGCCGCTGTATGCGGAAGCGATCACAGCCTGAAGACGATCCATCACATCTCCATCGCGTCCATTGGTGTGTTTGACCCGTTGCGCTGTATGAAAACGGAGGATGCGGAGATCGACCAAAGGGCGCCGATCAGGACGGAGCGGGAGAAGCTTGCGGTTTTTGACCCGGCTTCGTCGATCTGATTATAGATACGGAGGAGATCGCCCATGCGCAAAGTGAAGTTGACCATTACGGAAAGTGCCTGCCGAAGCGGGTACCACAAGGCGGGCGACAGCTTTGTGGTGGAGGACCTCTGCCCGCCCCTGTGCCACGAGCTTTGGAATATCATCTATCCCTATGTCTTCGCCCTGCAAAACGGGGCGGAGTTGGACAGGGGCGACTCCTGCAGCCGATCTTTTAACGCCCGATGCCCCGACAGCGGCAGAGTGTGCGTCCACGGGGAACTGCTGGAGACCGAGCGAGAAATGACAGAAGCAACGATCCGAATGATCCAGGATCCGGAGGAAAAGCAGCGCACGACGCGGACGATCCTGGAGGCATTGCCGGAATGGTTCGGCATCCCCGAGGCGCGGGAAGCCTACATCCACGAGAGCGCTGGGCAAATTATGCTGGTAGCGGCGGTAGACGGCGAGGCGGCGGGTTTTCTCTGCTTGAAGGAAACCGGAAAGGACACAGTGGAGATCGCTGTGATGGGCGTTCAGAAGGAGTACCACCACCAGGGAATTGGAACCGCGTTGGTGCAAGCCGCCAAACGGCGTGCACAGGAGATGGGCTATTCCTTTCTGCAGGTGAAGACGGTCCAAATGGGCCGTTACCCGGAATACGATGCCACGAACCGCTTCTATTTGCGTTGCGGCTTCAGGGAGTTTGAGGTATTCCCGACCCTCTGGGACGAGTGGAATCCCTGCCAGATCTATTTCATGGCACTTGGCGCATAGCAGCGTTTTTCACGGCTTCGCCGCCGCTCTGTCAAGTCCCTCCAACGAATACGATGACGCCAAAATCGGGCGACGCACAGGGCGTCGCCCGATTTTTGGAAGGGTCGTGAAAAAATGCCGCGTAAAAAGCCAGATCATTATGCGCGGTACCAGTTCGGAGTATCAGGATAATACTGGGACAGCGGTGCAAGCGCTTCCTTCGCAAAGGCCGCGGTCTTGGCTGCTGTCCGCTCCGCACAGGCGTCAAACTCTTCCTGATCCCGGGGATGGAAGGACGCCGAATAGAGACAATGGGAAAAGCCCAGGCCATTGAAAATCAGGACAAAGCTGGTCTCAAAGTGGGAAAGACCGCTGTCTACAGTGAGTTCGAGGCGGTGTCCCCGGTCAGTACGCTTGGTTAATGTGTAATTTCCGCTGATTACATACTTGTAATCGAAGCCGTACTTTTTTGCCAGAGCCTTCAGCGTGCTCGCCATTTTGTATTCCGGGAAGCTGTATTTCCGCGGCGGTTCGTCCTCTTTGGGGAGCTGCTGTGCCAGCCAGGCACGGCAGCCTTCCGCCAGCGGCTCGGCCGCTGCCTGCCGGACGGCGTATTCCTGTTTCTCCTCCGGAGTAAACAGAATTTGAAGCACATCCTTCGGATGGCGGTTTGGCAGAAGCTCCTTCATAGTTTCCATGTACGCCGAGGGATCCAGAACGACGCCGTCGTGCAGCAGATCGATGGAAAAGCTGATCTCCTGCTTGCCGAAGCTGTACCGCGCCAGCTTGATCCCGGAACCCACGGGCTGTCGGTCCAAGAACAGCATCGGTTCGAAGGGCAGGTTTTTCTGCTCTGAAAACTCCCTGGCACCCTCCATATCACGCTCCCAGGGGACGAGCTTTCCGAAGAAATCCACATCATAATAGCAGATCACGCTGGAGGAGAAGCCCCAGCTTCTGTGAATTCGCTTCATCAGCGGAAGAATCTCCGCTTCGGGGCAGCCTCTTCCTGTATCAATGTTGCTGAGGACCAATTCATCCATCATCCCGTATTGGCGGCCTGGGATCATGCGTGGTTCGCCGAAGCCGGGACAGGTTTTCAATGCGCGCTTGCATCCGGAGGCTGCAATCTCCTGCTCCAAAAGCGCGGGGTTCCATTGCGTGTAATAGGAGAGGGCGTCTGAAAAGCAGTACAGGAAAGCGCCGCTGGACAGCCCGTGCCTGTCAAGAAAACGGTGTACCAACTCGGGCCATTCGGAAAAGGGCGGTTTCGTCCCTATGCTGTAATTCCAGTGTCGTATCAGCCTCACGCGGTCTGCACTCCTTTTGGTCACTTGTTTTCTGCCTGTATCATCACAGCAATGTTAGAAATCAACGGCGTTTACGCCAATGCGATGGTATATGATGACCGGTTATATCGGATCCAACTGCCAGACATGGAAGCTGGTTTGTTCAAAAAGCTCCTCGCAGACAAAGCCGTAGGTTTCTATAGAGCGGTTTTCCAGAATGCAGATTCGGTCTCCGTCGCAGCGAACATGGGTGACCCTGTCCTTCAGACTGTGCTGAGAAATGACGGTACCGGCGGGGTCAAAGACTGTCAAGCGGGTGTGTTTTTCGTTTACCCCCAGAAAGCGTCCGTCTGGCAAAACTGTAAAGACATGCGTTGGCACCTCCGGCGTTGTTTCCGTCATTGTGCAAGAGCCCAGGTCATAGCGTCGAAGAACGCGGCTGTTATGATCCTGCTCCCATAGAACGGATCCGACAATTTTCCTGTTCAGATATCGGGAGCCACGGAAATCCTTCCAGCGGGCGACTTCCTCCAGTTCCTTGTTCAGCATGACAAGCTCGTTTTGATTGGCAACATAAATATAACGCTGCAAAGACTCTACCCAAGCCAACTCCGTCAGGCCTTCCGCACAGGGAACGCTTACCGTGCGCAGCGGAACCCCACTTTTCCCATCCAACTGGCAAAGCTGTGCGTCTTTGTTTGCCCATGGGCAGCTACGGGCACAGAGGGTGATACTTCCGTCCGCAGAGCTGTGAACGACCTCAACCAGTTCCCCGTTTGCAGGAGGAACGAAACGCCAGCGGGGACTGCCGTCGGGCAGCAGACAGGCAAGAACTGTTTTCGTTTTTCCCTCAATCCAGCCATGCTCGCTCATCTCTTCAGAATACGCGCAGACCGGTTCGCCCTGGGGTGTTTGCCAGACGAGTGTTCTGATCCTGGCAGGGGTACGAATGACCTCAAGTTGAACGCTGTCCGCCTTACAGCGAAGGAAATGATCTTCCGGCCCGAAGGCATCGACAAAAACGGCATATTCCGGATGATTTGGAATTCCGTAGCAGCTGTCTCCGAAGCCCCAAAGTAAACCGGAAGCTTTATTGTCCCGCCAGTTGGGCCGCATAAGCTGATATAAACGGAGCTGGGCCTGCCAATCCTGGGGCCATTCCACCGCGGGAAGCTCCGTCAACACACACTGATTTTTCCGCTTCCGTAGGGCGGATTCTCTGGCCTTGATGGCACGGAGTGTTTCGCCGGTTCTGGAGACGGTGCGAGAATCAAACTCCGGGTCATCCAGCAAGCTTGTTCCCACGGTTTCCTCCAGCAGCCGGACTTGTTCGTCCAAATCGGTGCAGCGGGACGCGTGTCGAAAGGCCTTCCCTGCCAGCTCGTCCCCAAATAAAGCGTCCAGCGCCTTACCCAACTTGGCCCAGGATTGATTGCTGTAACAAGCGGCAGCCTTTTTCCCGTCCTGATAGAGGGTGCAGGCAAACAGATCATCGTCAAAGTAGCAAAACAGCAGGGCCGCAGCCTCGGGCCTGGTCTTGGTCAGCTTCTTCGCCAGCTTTTCCAAGTTCGATGCGTCCTCCCTGCCTGGCGTCAATATGTCGATCCAGGGCGGGTTATTGTCCCGCTGTACGAAACCGAGCCCAATCGCCTCGGCCAGTAGCGATTTTTCAATTCCCCGCACATGCAGGGTCGCAGTTGTCATGCCCATGCTGTTTTCCCTGTATCTATTCAGTCGCTCCGTAGGGCGGCCTGCCCTCAGGCCGCCGTGCCCTCCCATTTGACATGTTTCCGCCGGCCAGAGCTCTGGCGCCCTACGAGGGGAAGGGGTAACTGAATAGACAATTTCCTCCTATCTATTATCTATTCTTTTCGCCGCGCAAGCGGCGCTTTGGGAACTCGAACCACAACGGATCGATCCATAGGACCCCAATGGTGCCGCCTCCTTGGTGAAGATCATTGTTGTACCTATATGACACCAAATAAAGCCGTCAGGTCCGCGTCCTGCAGGATACGCTCGCTGGGCCGGTTGGCGTTGGACAGCATGGCCTCCACACGGTTGGCAATTGCCACATCCACAAATCGGCTCATGTCAATACCACGCAGCGAGAAGAACAGGGTAGGATCCTCGTCCAGCCGCGCCCCGACGCCGTAGAGCGCCGCGGCTACATGCTTGCACATCACTGCCCAATCCGGGCAGCTGCAAGAGAAGGATATTTCTCTCGGTGCGGGAAACAGACCGCCGTCGCCCAAAAACACATCCTTCATGCTCTCCGGGAAGCTGCCCTTCAGCAGGTTTTCCAGCGTGTCCACCCGGGCAGTACAGCGGTCCATGATTTCGTCGCAGCGCTGTTGAGAAAGCGGGCTGATGCGGATTTCGATCTTATAGGGCGTTTTGCGGGTTCCCTGTACCCGGGCTGAAATTTTGCCCTTCTGGATTTCCAGATCCACCACTGCCCCGGAGCGCACATATTTTTGCCCACGGGGCAGCCGGGTCTCAAAGTCCGCGTACTGCTCCAGATTTTGACACCAGGCCTTTCCCCACCAGCTTTTGGCAATGCTTCGCCCGGTGAGAACGACAGGATGGAGAATTTGGCCTTTTCCAGACGCTTTTCTGGTGGTTTGTGCGGCATTGGAACGAATCTCGTTTTCCGTGGGTTGCGGGTAATAGGTCTGATCCCAATAGCTTTTCCTTGCCATGCAGTACCTCCTACGCATCCAGTCGCAGCACGGAGAGCAGTTCTTCGTTGCTCAGCTCTGTGATCCAATGCTCCCCGCCGGAGCCAATCACATTTTCCGCCAGCTCCCGTTTGGAGGAAATCAGCGCGTCTATTTTCTCCTCCACTGAGCCCCTGCATACAAACTTGTGCACCATAACATTTTTCTGCTGTCCAATGCGGAAAGCCCTGTCTGTAGCCTGGTTTTCCACGGAGGGATTCCACCAGCGGTCAAAGTGGATGACATGGTTTGCATTGGTCAAGTTGAGCCCCGTACCGCCCGCCTTGACGGAAAGCACAAGATAGGGCATGTAATCCTCGCTTTGGAAACGCTCTACCAGCTCCGTTCGTCCCTTTGCGGATACGCCGCCGTGGATGACACCGCCGCGACAGTGGAAGATCGCGGCCAGATAGTCGTCCAGCGCGCCGGTCAGCTCCCGGAACTGGGTGAACACCAAAACCCGCTCGCGTTTTTCGTAGATGGTCTCCGCGATTTGCCGTAGCATTTCGAATTTGCCGCTCTGGCCAGGGTCGTATTCCGGCTGGCCAAGGTATTGATCCGGGTGATTGCAGATCTGCTTCAGATGCAGCAGTAGCGCCAGCACCAGTCCCTTCCGTTCAATGCCCTCGCTGTTGAGAAGCCGTTCCTGGGTCTGGGCCAACAGCTTGCGATAGAGCACCGTTTGCTTTGCGGAAAGCTCCACATAATCGGTCTGCTCCAGCTTTTCCGGCAAATCAGAGATGATCCTTTTGTCCGTCTTCACTCTTCGCAGCAGGAAGGGAGAGATCATATTCCGCAAGCGGGCGTAGCCCTCAGGCTTTTCCTCCAGCCCCCGGCAGAAGCTTCGAAACTCCTCGGAGCTGCCAAGCAAGCCCTTGTTCAGAAAATCAAACAGGGACCAAAGGTTCGTCAGATCGTTTTCAATGGGCGTACCGGTCATGGCAATTCGCATCCGGCTGTGCAGCTTCTTGATCTCCCGGGTTTGCTTTGCTGCCGGATTTTTGATAGCCTGCGCTTCGTCCAGGATAACGCAGTCCCAGTTCTGCTCCTGCAGGGTCTCCAGACTCAGAACCATGCGGTAAGTTGTCACCGTCAAGAAAGCGTTGGATGCGGCAAAGCGATCCCGCAGCGCCGCAGCAGAAGCGCCATGCAGGAGCTCCAGGCACATTTCCGGCGCAAAACGCTGTGCCTCCTTCTGCCAGTTGCCCAAAAGAGAAGCCGGCACAATCAGCAGCGCCTTCGCGTCAGGGTTTTTCTTTCGTATGGTCTCTAAGTAGGCGAGAATCTGGACGGTTTTGCCCAATCCCATATCGTCCGCCAGACAAGCGCCGAAGCCAAGCTGATCCATCTGCCACAGCCAACTAAGGCCGTTCTTCTGATAGGGTCGCAGGCTGCCCCGAAAGCTCTCCGGGAGAGCCGCTTTGCGAAGCTTGGATGGATTGCGCAGGGACTGAAGCAATTGAGAAAGCCAAACGCCGTTGGTAACGACGGGACCCCTTTCCCCGGAGTCCTTGCCAGCTCCGCCGGAAAGGCTCCCGCGCAGAGCCTCTAACAGGGTTATATTGCCGCGCTGGCGCTTCATCAGAGCCAATAGCTCCCGCAGCCGCCCATGATCCACCTCTACCCACTTTCCCTTCAGCAGAGCCAGACCCTCTGATTGCTGCAGCAGCTGTTGGATTTCTTCCTCTGTCAAGGGCACCCCGTCCACTGTCAGGCTCGGCGCTGTGGAAAGCAGGGAATCCAGCCCCAGCATTGCGGGTCGTTCCTCCCCCAGCTTCACGGTCAGAGCCACGGCATTGGCGCGCTTGCGCCACCAATTGGGAATACGGCAGAGGATTCCGGTGCTTTCGAGCGCGGGAATATCCCGCAATAGCTGGTATGCCTCCTCTGCCGTCAGACGCAGAGGGTGGAATAACTCGCCGCTCTCCACGAACCCGCCGACCAGCGGCGATACCTCTGCCGCTCGGTTCAGGCAGGAAAGCAGCTCCAACAGCTTTGCCCGATCCTCCCGAAATTCTGTCAGCGCGTAATGCAGAGGAACATGACGAACCTTCCCGTTTTCCGTTTTTGTGGCATAGGTAGCTAAAAACGCAAACGGATATTTCCCGTCATTGCTTTCCACCAGATGGAAGAAAATGCGCTCCGGCACATGGAGCTTCTGAGACTTCTCGGCAAAATACAGGGCGACGGTGCCGGAATAAGCCGCGATCTCCTCTCGAAAAACATCCCGGAGCTTGCGATATTGGCGATTTAGCCAGGCCTCGTTCACATGCTCCGAGCCCAGGACGAAGGGAACAGTGTGCAGCAGACGCTCCACGCTGTCCTCGCTGGGCGATATTTCAGTTTTTCCCCGGCTGAGCTCCAGCCCCGGCGTAACAGCCAGGTCGGACGCAAAGCGTTCTGCCACCCGGCATAGAAATCCCCCTGCCGCATCAAAGCAGTCCGGCCGCTCCCGAAAGGCCAGCGCATACAGCGTCTCATAAGGCGCTGCTTGGAAGCGTTCTGCCCATTGTCCGGCATTGGGCGTAATACTGTAGTCCGGTCTATCCAATCGGAAGCCCGTCTTTGTAAGAACAAAAGAAAGCTGATCCATGGATCATTCTCCTAAAACGGATGTTTTTCATTGGTGCCCAGATCATTCTGTCCCGCTAACATGTTCGAGACATGCCCTCGCGAACCAGTTCAAAGTCTTTATACATATACATTGTACAGTCCCAGTTCGTACAGACCGCAACAGGTTTTATTTGATATCCTTTGTGCCAAGCCGGCAGATGTCTGCACCGTGACGCTTTCACGCTGTTATTCCTCCGGAAGGATCTGCACCATGGCGGGCTCACCATCCTTGGTATATCCCGTGAGAAAGTAGTAGCGCTCTTTCGATCTGTCTTCACCATAGAAATCCACGATGATCACAGCTTGAGCTTCTGCAGACATCGGGAGGTACTGCAAGGGCACCAGCAAATCTGTCTGCGCACAGGTGCGGAGCGCGAGGTACTGCGAGGGCACCAGCAAATTTGTCTGCGCACAGGTACGGAGCGTCTCGAACGCTTTCTCACTCTGATATACCTTCATCCCGACATAGTCAAAGCCAAAGTCGGCGGGGCAGTACACGCCCAAATTGACCGCTTGGAGCTTCTGTTCCCCAAGCTGGATCATGACAGATTCACTTCTGAACGATTCGACCAGGTCCTTAACCGCAAACAATGTGCGTCCGTATTTCTGGTTCAGCTGATTTGCCATGCAGGCTACCCTACCGCCACCCCAGTAGTTAACCCCATGGATATCACAATGGCCATCGCCGGCAATTGCCATCACAGGGACACAGCCGTTTTGGTCATACGACCGGATAAAATTCTCCGTCATACAGTTCTCGCGATATGCCTCGCCTTCGACCGTATTCGTATCCAACAGCCCATAATAGGTTTTCCCCTGATCACATGCCTCTTGCGCCAGCCGGAATGCTTCCGTATCCTCCTGTCCCGCTTCCCGAAGCATAGAGAGATACCACGCGCCGGTGCTGTCATACTGATGTTCCACATCAAAGCTATGAAAAACCGTCTCGGGATAATTGTCTTTGATGGCGTGATAATAATCCAAAACATTCTGAGCATGCGCCTGCGTTCCCGCAAGGTTATTATAGAACCGAAGCAGGATCTCATCGTCCTCCGCCTGCATCCACAGGTTCAGCAGCGCTGCGTCACAGTAGCCGAGCTCCTCAAACAGATCCCGCATACCCTGGGCATAGAACATCCCCCAGAGCTCCAGCTCTTTTTCCAGGTAATCGTCTTGCGCATGGTACTCTCCGTACAGATAGATCCGACCCATCGCGCCTTCAGAAACGATCTGCCTGGAGCTCACGGAGATCGTCCGGACATCAGTTTCAGACGCCGACGCCTCGCTTGTCGCTGGGGCTTCGGTCGATACAGGCTCCGACGCTTCGCTTGTCTCCGGAGCCTCGCTCGATACCGGCTGCTCCGCCGTCGTGGTCTGCCGAGTATCCTCCCCGCTTTTCTGGGTAGCAGGCGTATTTTGCGCACAAGCCGCCCCGTTGGGATCGGCACAGGCGGCCAAAGCGGAAATCACCATCCATGCCGTCAACAGCAGTGCCGCTATTTTTTTGATACTTTGCATTTCCCCTCCTATTATTTCAAGCATCCTTTTTGCAAATTTATCTTTTCAGCCAAATGAATATCCCAGTCCTCCCTTCGTCCGAGCAGGCAGTCGCTTACGAACTCCGTACGGCTGTCATTTTTCCGGAATGTACCAAAGTGCGGGCTGCTGTCGCAGCGTATCGCATCTTCAAATGCCTGTTTCAAATACGGATGTTGGATCATTTGCACTGCTTCCTCGGGCGTGAACCAGCCGATTTTGAGACATTCTTCCGATACGCATTTCGTTCCGCTGATGTATGAGCAGCGAAAAACCAGATTCACCGTTGTGGGCAGCGTCATCCCTTCCAGCGGGCCATATCCGTTTTTCATTTTCAGATTCTGATAGACCCCTGTGACGGCTTCCGGATCGGCCACGATCCCGCTTTCCTCCAGGATCTCACGGCGCAGACCGTCCAAAATCGCCTCTCCCTGTTCCACAAGGCCGCCGGGAAACTCCCAGCCTCTTCGTTCAGAGCGGATCAGCAATACTTTCCCGTCGCGATACACGATCCCGGCTGCCGATACCAAATGCACCGGAAGCTGCTTCGTCTCAAGCCATTTATCCATGTCTCCTCCATCAAACGGGTGATTGTCAAAGCTTCTTCATCATCCAATAGCCATCCGCGTAGCTTCCGTTCTGATATTTCGGATCATTCGGAAATGTGCCGTATTTCCGAAAACCGATCCCTCTGCCGCAATACGCCTGATATAAGGCGATCCCCACCTCGCACCGATGTCTGTACCGATGGAAGCCGCCCGCACGCATCAAGGAGCAATTTCCAACATGCTTGCCGTCCACAAATCCAAGCAGCATCAGCTCTCTTTCATCCGCAATCTTGCTCTGGATGAATTTCCGCTCCTGCTCCTCCGTCAAAGTTATTTCTTCAGGTTTCCGGATCAAATAGGGTGTTTCTGCTGTGATTACTTTCAGGTATCTGATCAGATCTGCAGCGTCACTTAACTCCGCATTTCTAAGGATCAATTCCTTTCCGTTTTTGTCCAGGCAGCGCTTTACTTCA
>JAFOKO010000061.1 GCA_017419715.1 Oscillospiraceae bacterium
ACTTGGGGCAATATGCTACCCGTAAATGTCGGATAATCCCGCAGTTGCATTGCTTTTGCGTGTTTGTAGACCTTTTACACCATCCCACAAGAAAAGTGATTGAGCCATAAATCCTGATGGAAGCGTAGAGCCAAAGATGACGAAGATCTGTGAAGGGGTCTTTGAGGCAAAACGAGATATAAAAAAGTCAGCACCCACAGCAGTGGATGCCGACTCTATCCGGAAGTTATTCAAATCTGGCTCAAATTTTTTTGAATAGGGTTTGAATAACGAATTTTTGGTGGAGATAAGCGGGATCGAACCGCTGACCTCTTGAATGCCATTCAAGCGCTCTCCCAGCTGAGCTATACCCCCATTTGGCTTGGGAAACTCTTTTTCCCTCACAGCAAGGGTATTATAGCACAGCACTTGGAAAAAAGCAAGCATTATTTTTAAAAAATTGAAAAAATTTCCGGATTTAGGGGAAACGACTGCTGGGTGCCGATAGGGCGGTACGCGGTTTGCGGGGCTATCTGGGAGGGAAGGGCTTCCTGCAGCTTCCATAGAAGCTTCCCATCATTCCTCCAGCAGGCAGACCGCGTGGCAGGAGATGCCTTCTCCGCGGCCCGTGAAGCCCAGCTGTTCTTCAGTGGTGGCCTTGAGATTGATCCTCGTCCGGTCGATGCCAAGGGTGGCTGCCAGCGTCTGCTCCATTGCGGCAAGATGCGGGGCAAGCTTGGGCGCCTGGGCGATTACGGTGACATCGATATTGCCCACGCGATAGCCCTTGGCGGCAAGCAACTTGCGGACTTGCGCCAGAAGCTTCTGGCTGTCGATCCCCTTGTAGGCGGGGTCGGAGTCCGGGAAATGTCTCCCAATGTCCCCCAGACCGGCAGCCCCCAGCAGGGCGTCCATCACCGCGTGGGTCAACACATCTGCATCGGAGTGTCCTTCCAGGCCCAGGGTGTAGTCCAGCCGGACGCCACCCAAGATCAGATCTCGATCCGGCACCAGCCGGTGTACATCATATCCGTGTCCAACCCTCATTGTCTCTTCCTCCCTTGCAATAAAGCTTCCGCCAGAAGCAGGTCCGTTGGGGTGGTGATCTTGATATTCTCGTCACTGCCGGGGGTAATGACGACATTCATGCCATACTTTTCTGCAGCGGAGCAGTCGTCGGTCAACTCTGCCCTGGCGGCAATGGCTTGATCCAGCGCGGCGCGATAGAGATCCAGAGCGAACACCTGGGGGGTTTGGATGGCATAGAGGGCACTACGATCCGGGGTGGATTCCACCACACCGCCATGCACTACCTTGATGGTGTCTTTGACAGGGACCCCGGGGGCGGCAGCGTAGAACTTCGCTGCCTTGCGCACGGCGTCATGAATGACGCTCTGGGACACCAGCGGGCGTGCGCCGTCGTGGATGGCCACAAAACCGCACTGTGCAGAAACTTGATCCAGACCAGCCTGGACCGAGGCAGCTCTGGTCTCGCCGCCCTTACAGATTTTGGTGACCTTGCTGAGTTTTTTCTCCACACAGAGTTTGCTTATGGGATCTTGCAAGTCCTCCCGGGTCACCAGAATGATCTCCTGAATGTCGTCGCTCTGCTGAAAAGCCCGGAGCGTGTGCAAGATCACCGGTTCTCCACCCAGGTCCGCCATGATTTTGTCCGTCCCCTGCATACGGGTGGCGTTTCCGGCAGCCACAACAATGGCGGCGCATGCTGCGCCTCGTGTGGAAAGTTTCCGGAGTATTTTGGAAACATCCATGATGAATTCTCCTTCCTGTTGTGCACGATGGCGCAAGCCGTGCGCCGCTGCAGCAGTTTACAAAGACAGTACGGTTTGCTTGAACGCCTGGCCGCGCACCATAAAGTTTTTGAACTTGTCAAAGGCGGGACCGGCAGGGGAGAGGATGACCACATCGCCGGGCTGTGCCAGTCGGGCTGCCAGGCGGATGGCCGCATAGAAGTCTTCCTCATGCAGGATTTCAGGACTGCCCGGCGCATAGTTTGGCGCGGCCAAAACGGCGGCCTCGATCTTGGGCGCGGTAGCTCCAGTAAGGATCAGGGTCTTGACATGCTCCACGATCTCCGGGCCAAGGGGCTCGAAGGGCACATGCTTGTCATAGCCGCCTGCAATCAGAATCAGCTTCTGGTCGAAGCTTCGAAGGCCGGCGATGGTACGAGTGGGAGAAGAGGCAATAGAGTCGTTGTAGTAGCGAACGCCGTCCTTCTCTCGCACCAGCTCGATTCGGTGCTCTACGCCGCCGAAGCTCCGGGCGACTTCCCGAATGGTCTCATTGGTGACGCGCTCACCCACAGCCAGAATGGCGGCCATATAATTTTCTACATTGTGAATGCCGGGCAGCAGAATGTCCGACTGATCCAGCACCTTTTCGACCGTTTCTCCCTTGCGCCAGATCACGCCGTCGCGGAGGAACACACCGCGCTCCGGCTCGGCCAGCCGCGAGAATTCCAGCACGCGCCCCTTGGCCTTTGGCACAAAGGAGTGGGTCACAGGGTTGTCCCGATTCAAGATCAGCAGGTCGCTGGAATGCTGATGAAGATAGAGGTTCTCCTTCGCTGCCACATACTCATCCATATCCCGGTGGATATCCAAGTGGTTCGGGGAAAGGTTGGTGATGACAGCAGTGTGTGGGCTATAGGGGAAGTACATGAGTTGGAAGGAAGACAACTCCAGCACCACCTGGTCGGTGGGCTCCATGTCATCTGCCCGGTCCAGCAGCGGGGTCCCGATATTGCCCCCAAGCCAGACCCGGTAGCCCTGCTTTTTCAGCAGCTCGGCGATCAGGGTAGAGGTGGTGGTCTTTCCGTCGGAACCGGTGACGGCAATGATCTGAGCGGGGCAGACAGCAAAGAAAGCCTCCATTTCAGAGGTGATCACCGCGCCACGCTCCCGAAGCGCTTTGATTTGCGGGGTGTCTGGATGGAGGCCGGGGGTGCGGAACACCACATCGCCGGACAGGCCTTCCAGGTAGTCTTCCCCCAGATGGAGCCTCGCGCCCTGGCGTTCCAGTTCCAGAACCTCCGCGTCCAGCTTTTCCCGGGGCGTCTTGTCGCAGCAACGAACATCGATCCCATAGCGCAGCAACAGCCGTACCAGCGGCCGATTGCTTACGCCAACGCCCAGAACCAGGACCTTTTTATCCTTCAAGGATCCAAAATATGCATCCAGTCTTGTCATTTCAATTCTCCATGTTGCAGTATGATCATGCTTTTTACTGTCCCCAGTCCCGCCCTCATCCGAAAACCAGCGTTGATGGTGATAACAATGTACTGTAACGGTGCGCGTGTAACATTGCGGGGCTTGCAGAGTAAGCTTGTGATACGCGCCCGACATATCTTGCCTAACGCAGGCCATTCTCGCCTGCAGGAGATCCCGCTCGCCTTTTCGGATTACCGTCTTGCGCCACAGCGGCCAGTGTGTGCTATGGTGCGGCTTTTATTCTTGCAAATCGGTGGTCCAGTTCAGAGCCTGGATCTGCTCGTCCAACTCTCGGAGCTCTTTCGAGATCGCGTCGACCCGCTTCTGCTGGTCGGCCACCCGGACTGTGGACAGAATTCGAATCTCCTTTTGCGAATAGCGATCGACCTTGGTGCTGGCAGCGTCCAGGAAGCCGCGCATCACGCTCAGCCGTTTAGACAGACAGTCCCGTCTGGCCAGCAGCTCCGTCATGCTTTTGCCTTCCCAGAGCACAGCGCTGTTGGTTAGGTTGATCCTGGTGATCAGCCATTCCAGCCGCTCCAGCATGGCGTCCAGTTCCCGGAGCAGTTCCTTGGGGTCTTCGGCAGGTTCTTCCCCCTCCTGGACCTTGGCATTGTTTTTCAGCCGGTTCTGCAGCTCCGCCAGACGGCGCTGGATGTCGGCTCGTTCGGATAAGGCAGTCGCTAATTTCATTTCATGGCCTCCGTTTCATAACTGTGTGGGCGAGCAAGATCTGCCGGCCCGTCTCTTCTCTTGCATAGCTGGTAGAAGGCGACCGCCGAGGCGGCGGCAACATTGAGCGAATCCACACCGTGGGACATGGGGATGATCGCGGTATAGTCGCAGGCGGCAATGGTACCGCCGGCAAGGCCGTCTCCCTCTGTGCCCAGAATAATGGCGAGCTTCTCTTCCGCATTCAAGGCCGCATCGTCAATGGGAACGGCATCGGGCCGGAGGGCCATGGCAACGGTCTTGAAGCCCAGGCGCGCCAGAAGCGCCATACCGTCCTCCGGCCACAGGCCGGTGAGATAGGTCCAGGGGATCTGAAAGACGGTTCCCATGCTCACCCGGACACAGCGGCGGTATAAGGCGTCGGTACAGGCCGGGGTCAAAAGCACCGCGTCCAGATTCAAGGCAGCGGCGGAACGGAAAACAGCGCCCAGGTTGGTGGGATTCATCACATTCTCCATTACGGCAATGCGGCGGGCGTTTTGTAAGATCTGCTCCGCTTGCGGCAGCTTGGGGCGGCGCATCGCGCACAGGACGCCCCGCGTGAGCGGGAAGCCGGTGAGCTCCGTCAACACCGACAGGGGAGCGGTATAGACTGGAATATCTCCGCAGCGTTCCAGAATGGATTTGGCCTGGCCCTCGATGTGCTTTCGCTCCAGCAACAGAGAGACGGGCACACAACCCGCATCCAGCGCCCGGTGGATCACATTGGGGCTCTCAGCAATAAAGAGGGCTAGTTCCGGGTCAGCCCGATTGACCAGCTGGTTTTCTGTCAACCGGGCATAGATGTCCAGGGCAGGGTCCTGGAAATTCGTTATTTCAATGATATTTGGCATAGGCGTTTGTTACGGTTCCTCCGTGGAGGCCTCGGTGGATGGCTCGGTGCTGGGCTCGGGTTCTGGCTGAGGTGCTTCCGAATCTTCCACGGGTTCCGTCTGTTCTGCTGTTTCTGTTGGGGCGTCTGGATCAATCGGCTCTTCCGGCTCCGAGGGCTCCTCCGGCTCCGGCGGTTCGATTTCCAGATAGCGGAGCGGATCCCAGGAATAGCCGATCATTTCCGCAGACGGGAGCAGAGCCGGATGAAAATTTCCCTCCAGTGCGGCAGCGTGCAGGTCCAAACTACGCCACCCGTCGTCGCACAGAATTCTGTTCCAGTACCAGGGCTCTTCCTCCCGCTCCCCTATGACGATCTCGCACGCCACACCGGCCCGGTTGCAGAGGTACGCGATCACGGAAGCCATCGTCCGGCTGCTGCCGGCCGATTTCAGTACGACTTGAGAATAGACGGAGGCGTTCGGATCCGCCTCATAGCCGGTGGCAGGGATCAGATACCTGGCGAGGACCTCTACCATCTCCTCGGGGCTTTTGCGGGATAATTGATTGCAGATCAGGTTTAAGTAGGAATTGGTGTCGTTTTTCCGCTGCACCAGGGTTTCCTGATCCGTATTGTAGTCAAAGTGCAGCTCCAGGACGCGCACCATACCGCGATCCGGGAAAACATAGACCGAAATGCTCGGCGCTTCCACGATCTGGTCCGGGTGGTTGAGGATATAGTCATCCAGCAGGGTGTACCAGTCTGTGTCCTGGTATCCGCTAACTTGAACCGTGAAGGAACGGCCCTGCTGCCGCAAAACGGTGAGGACTTCCTCCTCAAAGGCTTCTTTGTTTTTATACAGGCGCGTGTGGATGGCTTTGACATCCTTCTGGATGTTGAGAGATATCTTGATAAGGGTGTCCGTGCCGTCTTGCACCAGGTTCCAGGTGGGCGGGCCTTCCATGGCATAGGCATACTTGGGGGAATCATCCCGCAGCGCGAAGTACATATTTTTCATATCCTCGTTCACAGCACCATCATAATCCTTCAGTAGGAAGGTACTGCTTCCCTCGCCGCGATTCAGCATTCGCTTGATCGCGTCACGAATATCCGAGGCACAGGAAACCGACTGGATCAATTCTACCCCGCTGGTCTCTTCCGCGGGCTGCTCCGTCTCTCGATAGGCAAAGGGGGCAACATGCTCCGAGACAAACAGATCGTCGTCGGGATACAGGCTCTGGCAGCCCGTAAGCAGCAATACCAGCAGCAGGGGCAACAACAGCTTTTTCAAGCGCAAGGCCTCCTTTTCGGTCGTCTCGATCACAGCAGGGACAGGGTTTGATTTCCCAGATCCTCATCCTTCAGGATTGCGCCGGTAGCAGGGATGGCCTTGGTGCGGTAGCGGCTCTCGTTGACCAAGCCGGCCTCGGACAGCAGGACCGCCCGGTGGAGCAGGGCATTCCTCTTCAGCGTGAGAACCGACACGCCGGTGGCGTCCCGGCTGGCCTTGGGCATCAGCTGGGCGGTGGTGAAGATCAAAGCCCGGCCCTCTGTGGAGTATAGGACGATCTGTGTGTCCTCCGTCAACAGGAACGCTGCCTTGAGCGGGCTCTTATCGGAGTAGGCGCCGGTGAGCTTCTTGCGGTTGGACTTGGTGGCGTAGGCAGACAGCTCCACCTTGGCGACCTTGCCGTTTTCGAAGACGAAGAGCATAAAGCCCTGATAATCTCCGGGCAGGCAGACGGTCATGACGGATTCGCCCTCGTCCATGCCCAGCTTCTGGGGCAGATAGTCTCCCAGGACGGAGGCTTTGCTGTCCGGGAAGGCGTCCAGTCTTGTCTTATAGACCTGGCAGCGGTCGCTGAAGACCAGCAGCTCTGCCGTGCTGGTGGTCTCCCGGGAGAAGGCCAGCGCATCGCCCTCCTTGAACTTCTGCTCTCCGGACATGCGCAGAGACTGGGGCGTGATTTTTTTCAAATAGCCGTGCTGGGAGACGAAGACTGTAACGGGATACGCCGTTTCAGCTTCCGGCGGCTCTTCCTCAACGATCTCGTGGTCATAGACCAGGCCTGTGCGACGCTCCGTGCCGTACTTCCTGCTTACCTCGTCCAGCTCTTTGACAATGATCGTTTTGACCCGGGCGTCGGATCTCAGAATCTTTTCCAGATCTTCAATGGCCTTTTCCAGATCTTCCGTCTCTGCAGTCTTCTTGAGGATGTATTCTTTGTTGATGTTGCGCAGCTTGATCTCCGCAACGAAGTTTGCCTGAATCTCGTCTATGCCGAAGCCGATCATCAAATTGGGGATGACCTCAGCGTCGGATTCGGTGCCGCGAATGATGGCGATGGCCTTGTCGATGTCCAGCAGGATCTTCGCCAGACCCTGGAGCAAATGCAGCCGCTCCCGCTTGCGCTGGAGCTGGTAGAAGGTCCGGCGGCGGACGCCCTCCACCCGCCAGGCTACCCACTCTTCCAGAATCTCCCGGACCCCAAGGACGCGGGGCATTCCGGCGATCAGCAGATTGAAGTTGCAGGCAAAGCTGTCTTGCAGGGGGGTCATGCGGAAGAGCTTCTGCATCAGCTTTTCCGGCTCCACGCCGCGCTTGAGATCGATGGTCAACTTGAGACCGGAGAGGTCCGTCTCGTCGCGCATGTCGTTGATCTCCCGGATCTTTCCGGCGCTGATGAGCTCGGAAACCTTGTCAATGATGGCCTCCGTGGAGGCGGTATAGGGGATCTCATAGATTTCAATGAGATTGCCATCCTTTTCGTAGCGCCAGCGGGCGCGAATCTTGAAGGAGCCCCGGCCCGATTTATAGATCGCCCCGATCTCAGCCGGATCGTAGAGGATCTCGCCGCCGGTGGGGAAATCCGGAGCGGGCAGCGTGGACAGCAGATCGAAGTGGGGGTCCCGGATCAGCGCCTTGGTGGTCTCGCAGACCTCCCGCAGATTGAAGCCGCAGATGTTGCTGGCCATACCGGCGGCAATGCCGGTGTTGTTGGATACCAGAACATTGGGGAAAGTGGTCGGCAGCAGGGTGGATTCCTGCATGGTGCCGTCATAGTTGTCCACCATATCCACGGTGTCAAAGTCGATGTCCCGGAAAAGCTCCGCCGCAATGGGCTCCAGTCTGGCTTCAGTGTAACGCGGGGCCGCGTAGGCCATATCGCGGGAGTAGACCTTGCCGAAGTTGCCCTTGGAATCCACGAAGGGGTGGAGCAGAGCGCCGTTGCCGCGGCTGAGGCGGACCATGGTCTCATAGATCGCCTGGTCCCCGTGGGGATTGAGCCGCATCGTGGAGCCCACGATGTTGGCGGACTTGGTCCTGGCTCCGTTGAGCAGGCCCATCTTATACATGGTGTAGAGCAGCTTCCGGTGGGAAGGCTTAAAGCCGTCGATTTCGGGAATGGCCCGGGAGACGATGATAGACATGGCGTAGGGCATGAAGTTCCACTCTAAGGTGTCGCAAATGCCCTGTTCCGTCAATTCTCCCCGCAGGCCCTCCACATTGGGGTCGGAGCGGTGTTTGGTTTCATCATTTTTCTTTTTCGGCATAACTTACTCCTAATTCGATTCGTTCGACTGCCCGACCATGCGGCAAAGCGTGCGCCGCAAAACCCGTTCCAGGCCGTCTGCGGCCTGCCGTACATGCAGCAGGCGAAACAGCTGCTGCCGAAGCCAGTCAACGGCGGCGCAGCAAAGGAACAGCCCAAGAGCGGACAAAATCACCGCCAGGGGCAGCAGTGCCCCTGGCAACTTCAAAAGCGGCCGGAAGAGGCCCTGCAGGGGCATCCAAACGACATGATGCACATGGATGATATACACGCCGAAGGTAAGCGGCGAGAAAAACGCGATCAGCGGCTGGGCGCGCCTGCCGAAGCGCAGGCGGGAAAAGAGCAGCAGCATCAAAACGCTGATGAGCGTGATCAGCGGGCTGATATAATCCAGCAGCCGCCCGTTGAGGGCGTGCAGGAATTCCGGGGCGTCGGAGGACGATACCACGGTAAACAGCAGGGTCAACACGGCCAGCGTAAGCAGAAGCAGTGCCAGCAGCCGCCGGGATGGAGTACGCCGGAGAAACCCCGCCTGCCGGATGCAGGCGCCGACCACATAGAGCGCCAACAGCCAGAGCACCGAATAGCCCCCGCCGATGGAAAAGGGATCGCCCTGGTTCAGATAGCCCAGGGTCCCGCAAAGGCTGAAGAGCAGCAGCATGATCCAGAGCAGGGCAATAGCCTGTATCCGGTCCAGCGCTCGGATGCTTCGATTCACCAGCGGAGAGAAGGCGTAGACCCCCACATAGGCCGAGAAATACCAGTAGGCCTTCTGGGTGAAGGGGAACAGGTAGCGGATCCAGAAGGCGGTGTCCATTGCCTCCGGGTCGATCCTAATGCCAATCAGACCGATCCCTGCATTCAGTACCCACACCTGCAGCCAGAGCTCGAAGATTCGCGCAGGGTGGAATTTGCCGTGGAGCATGACGAAGCCGGAGATCAACGCATACATGTTGACGGCGGCGGAAGCCAGCGCACGAAGCGGATAGAGCCAGAGCGCCGCCGCCGTTCCGGCCGCCGGGATCGCCCCGCCCCGGTTCATCACATGCAGGCAGACGATCAGCAGCATGGCAGCGCAGCGCAAAGCGTCCACGCCGTAGTTGCGGCCCGCGCTGCTTGTCGAAAGGCGGCTGCTCATGAGATATCCGCCAGATCCAGGTACTTGTAGCCGTTGTCGGAGATATAATCCTTCCGGGCCTGGAGATTGTCGCCCAGAAGCATGTCAAAATAAACGGCGGTGCGGGCGGCGTCCTCGGGCATGACCTTGATCAAGCGGCGGGTCTGGGGATTCATGGTGGTCATCCACATCATCTCCGGCTCGTTCTCGCCCAGACCCTTGGAGCGCTGAATGGAGACCTTCTTGCCCTCTAACTTCTTCAAAATCTCGATTTTTTCCTGTTCGTTGTAGGCGAACCAGGTTTTTTCCTTGCAGTTGATTTCAAACAGCGGCGACTCCGCGATATAGACATAGCCCTCCCGGATCAGGGTGGGTACCAGGCGGTAGAGCATGGTGAGGATCAAGGTGCGGATGTGATAGCCGTCCTCGTCGGCGTCGGTGCAGATCACGATCTTGTTCCAGCGCAGGTTGCCCAGGTCAAACTCCGCCAGATCCTTCACCTTTTTCTCCTTGACCTCCACGCCGCACCCGATGACCCGGAGCAGGTCGGTGATGATCTCGCTCTTGAAGATGCGGCCATAGTCGGCCTTGAGGCAGTTGAGGATCTTGCCGCGCACCGGCATGATCCCCTGGAATTCCGCGTCCCGGCCCAGCTTGACGGAGCCCAATGCGGAATCGCCCTCCACGATGTACAACTCCCGGACGCCGGGGTCCTTGGAGCGGCAGTCCACGAATTTCTGCACGCGGTTGGCGATGTTCACCGAGCCTGCCAGCTTTTTCTTCACCGTGAGCCGCGCCTGCTCGGCGGACTCCCGGGAGCGCTTGTTCACCAGCACCTGGGCGGCGATCATCTCCGCCTCCTGCTTGTTCTCGATGAAGTAGACCTGGAGCCTGGAGCGGAAGAATTCCACCATGGCGTCCTGGATGAATTTGTTGGTAATGGCCTTCTTGGTCTGGTTTTCGTAGGAGGTTTTTGTAGAGAAGCAGTTGGTCACCAGCACCAGACTGTCGAAGACATCCTGATAGGTGATCTTGCTCTCGTTTTTGGTGTATTTGTTCTCCTGCTTGAGATAGGCGTCGATGGCATAGACGAAGGCGTTGCGCACGGCCTTTTCCGGCGCGCCGCCGTATTCCAGCCAGGAGGAGTTGTGATAGTACTCCACGCGCCCGCCCTGCTTGGCGAAGCAGAGCGCGGCGGTGATCTTCACCTTGTAGTCCTCCATGTCGGCCCTGTCACGGCCCACCCGTTCCGCTTCCCAGAACTGGGGCATGGTGATCGGGTCGCGCTTTTCTCCCTCGGTGATCTCGCCCAGATAGTCCACAATGCCGTTCTCGTAGCGGTATTCTTCGGTTTCAAAGTCGCCGCCCACCTGGTTGCGGAAGCGAAAAGTGACCCCCGCGTTGACCACGGCCTGCCGCTTGAGCATATCCCGGTAGTATTCCGCGGGCACATTGATGTCGGTAAAGACCTCCAGATCCGGCTTCCAGTGGAAGAGGGAACCGGTCTGCTTGCGCTTGGTCGGGACCTTGTTCAGCTTTCCGACGATCCGGCCCTTCTCGAAGTGCAGGCTGTACTGGAAGCCGTCGCGGTGGATCACGGCGTCGAAGTATTCAGAGGCATACTGGGTGGCGCAAGTGCCGAGGCCATTGAGCCCCAGGCTGTATTCATAATTACCGGCGTCGTTGTTTTTATACTTGCCGCCGGCGTACATTTCACAGAAGACCAGCTCCCAGTTGTAGCGGCCCACTTTTTCGTTCCAGTCCACAGGACAGCCCCGGCCAAAGTCCTCCACCTCCACGGACTTGTCCGCGTAGCGGGTGACGATGATCAAATCGCCGTGCTTTTCCCGCGCCTCGTCGATGGCGTTGGAGACGATCTCAAAAATGGCGTGCTCACAGCCGTCCAGCCCGTCCGACCCAAAAATAACCGCTGGACGCTTCCGCACCCGATCCTCGCCCTCCAAAACCTCAATGCTGGTGTTGCCGTATTCGGATTTGATTTTACTCATAATAGCCTCGCAAAATTCTTGATAATTCAGTAGGGGACGGGTTCCCTGTCCCGTCCCGTGCGCACCCTCCGTAGGGGCGACCATCGGCCGCCCGCAACCCGCACTGCACCCTGTAGCGGCGCACATCGTGCGCCACGGTGCGCACCCAAAGCCTTCCCCAAGGGGGGAAGGTGGCCCGAAGGGCCGGATGAGGGGCGCACCGATTGGACTGAGCTGTGCCGACGAACGCATCGCACCCCGTAGGGGGCGGCGTCCTCGACGCCCCGAGCGTCCCGACAATGTAAGGACGGCACCCTGCCGTCCGCCCTCCGTCGAACGAAAGCATTACCCCACAGCACGACGGAAGGCATTGTGTAGCCGGAGCGCCCCTCATCCGTCACCGGGCTTCCGTGAGACGCCCGG
>JAFOKO010000062.1 GCA_017419715.1 Oscillospiraceae bacterium
CATGGGTGTTGGCGGCCGTGAGATCGGCTACCTGTTCGGCCAGTACCGCCGCCTGAAGGGCGTGTGGGAGAACGGCGTTCTCACCGGCAAGGGCCTGACCTACGGCGGTTCTCTGATCCGTCCCGAGGCCACTGGCTACGGCGCTGTCTACTACCTGAACGAAGTTCTGAAGCATGAGAAGGACGACATCAAGGGCAAGACCATCGCTTGCTCCGGCTTCGGCAATGTTACCTGGGGCATCTGCAAGAAGGCTATGCAGCTGGGCGCCAAGGTCGTGACTCTGTCCGGCCCCGACGGCTACATCTACGATCCCAATGGCGTCGCCACCGAAGAGAAGGTCAACTACCTGCTTGAGATGCGTGCCTCCAACCGCAACAAGGTCAAGGACTACGCTGACAAGTTCGGCTGCGAGTTCCATGCCAACGAGAAGCCTTGGGGCGTCAAGGTTGACATCGTGATGCCTTCCGCTATGCAGAACGACGTCAAGATGGATTCCGCTGAGAAGATCGCTGCCAACCACATCAAGTACTACATCGAAGTTGCCAACATGCCCACCACCAACGATGCTCTGGAGTACCTCCGCAACCAGAAGGGCATGATCGTTGCTCCTTCCAAGGCTGTCAACGCCGGCGGCGTGGGCGTTTCCGCTCTGGAAATGGCTCAGAACTCCGAGCGTCTGGTCTGGACTGAGGACGAGGTCGACAAGCAGCTGCATCACATGATGGAGACCATCCATCGGGTGTCCGCTGAGGCTGCCGAAGAGTACGGCCTGGGCTACGACCTGGTCGCCGGTGCCAACATCGCTGGCTTTAAGAAGGTTGCCACCGCTATGTTCGAGCAGGGTGCATTCTAATCGACAATTGATACTTTTCAATTGATGATCCGCACATAACACGACCCGCCCCGGTTCTCCGGGGCGGGTTTTCATCCTTCTCATTGGGTGTTGTTTCTTCCACTTTTTTGAACGCAAAGGCCCGTTCTGGCTGATCCAGAACGGGCCTTATGAACATGTGTCTCAGCCAAAGATTCCCTTCAGGGCGTTCACTGTGGAATCCAAGCCCTTGACAGTTTTGTCGATGCCCTGAATGATCCCGTTGAGAGATTGTATATCCAGATCCTTCAAGGTGTTTGCTGCTTCTTTGAGAGAAGCGATAGCTCCGTTCAGCGTTTCCACATCCACGGCGGAAAGGCTGTCTGCAGCCGTCTGGAGCGAAACTGCTGTATCGTTGAGCCGTTCAATATCGACTCCACTCAGCTGCTCTGCCGCGTCACTGAGGGAATGGAGCGCCGCGTTGAAATTCTCCATTTCGAGGCCCTTCAGGTCTTCCTGGACAATCGTGAGGCTTTCGTTTATGTTCCCGACCGCGACACCAATCACCACGACCAGGATCACCAACAGAACAAGAATGGCAGCCAGCAGGCCAGTCTGGACCTTAATCCACAAACTGCTCTCACCGGACCCACGATATGGATCAGTCATGGTAGACCGCCTTCATACCCTTCATGGTCATATAGCAGTCCAGCTTGGAGACAACCTCCATGGGTGCGTGCATGGACAGCACAGGAACGCCGGCATCGAGGGTGTCGATGTTGCGGTTTGCCATGTAGGCAGCCACCGTGCCGCCGCCGCCCTGGTCCACCTTGCCAAGCTCGCCGGTCTGCCACACCACATCGTGCTCGTCGAAGAGGCGGCGAATGCGGCCCATAAGCTCGCCGGCGGCGTCGGAGCAGCCGCCCTTGCCGCGGGAGCCGGTGTACTTGCACAGGGCAATGCCGTAGTTGATCTGGGAGTTGTTGCGCTTATCGCTCACATCGGGATAGATAGGGTCAAAGGCGTTAGACACATCGCAGCTCAGGCAGAAGGAGCGCTCCAGGCAGCGGCGCAGCTGGCCCTTCTGACACTCGCAGATGTCGTCCATGAAGGTCTCAAAGAACTGGCTCTGCATGCCGGATACGCCGACGGAGCCGATCTCTTCCTTGTCCGCCAGCACGCAGACGGCGGTGTGGGTGGGCACATCCATGTTCAGCAGGGGCTCAAAGGAGGCCCAAGCACAGACACGGTCGTCGTGGCCGTAGGCTGCAATCAGGGAGCGGTCCACGCCGATCTCGCGGGCATTGTCGGCGGGGACCATGGTGAGCTCGGCGGAGAGGAAATCCTCCTCCACGATGCCGTACTTCTCGTTGAGCAGCTTCATGACGCCCAGCTTGACGCGATCAGCGCCCTCGTCGTCGGCGATGGGCTCGGAGCCCATCAGAATGTTCAGCGCTTCGCCCGTGACGCCCTCGGCCAGGGTCTTCTTCATCTGGTCGGCGGAGAGGTGGATCAGCAGATCAGTGACCATGAAGCAGGGATCGCCGGGCTCGTCGCCGATGCGAACCGTCACCACAGAGCCGTCCTTCTTAGCAATGACGCCGTGGATGGACAGGGGAATGGTGGTCCACTGGTACTTCTTGATGCCGCCGTAGTAGTGGGTCTTGAGATAGGCCATGCCGGCGTCTTCATACAGCGGATTGGGCTTGATGTCCATGCGGGGGGAGTCAATGTGGGAAGCCACGATCTGGGCGCCGCTGTTGATGTGCTCCTTGCCGATGACGGCAAAGATCACGCTCTTACCGCGATTGTTGCGGTAGATTTTCGTGCCGGGCTTGAGCTCCATGCCGGGCACAAAGTCCACGAAGCCGGAAGCCTTCGCCTTCTCAATGGTGTAGCTTACAGCCTCGCGCTCGGTCTTGGCGGCATCCATGAACTTCATGTAGTCCTTGCAGTAGCGCTCCATCTCAGCGCGGTCCTCAGCGCTGATGCGGTCGTATCCGTTCTTGGGAGCGCGCAGCAGGCTCTTTCTGAGTTCTTCGGTCTTTTCGCTCATTGTTGTTGTCTCCTTTTTGTGTATTGTAGGGACAAGCATCGCTTGTCCGGGTTTCGCTTTTTATCGGTGGATATAAAGCCGCGTCGGCTCTTCCTCGCCGTCGCCCTGGGCGAGGCAGAAGAATTCCCAGCCGTAGCGCTCATAAAAGCCAGTGTGATCTGTGACCAGATAGACCGGGGAAATGCCCTTGCCGCGCAGCTCCTCTACGGCCATATTCAGCAGATGTCCGGCAATCCCACGGCACCGGTGCGCCTCCTCGATGTACACCGCGCAGACATTCGGCGCAAGATCCTTCCTGTCGTGGAAGTCGTTCTCAATGACGCCAAGACCGCCTGTTATATCACTGCCGTGCAGGCAGAGATACCAGCCTAGCTCGGTCTCGCCGGCCAGATAGGCGCCCATACATTCGAGGTAGGCCGCTTCCGGGACGCCCCATTTGTCGTGGAACCAGGCTGCCGCGGCCTGTTCCAGCTCCGGCCGCTCGCGCAGGGTAATCAATTGATAGTTGTTCATATTGTTTCACATCCTTTGCCGGATGATTGTTTCAAATCTCACCCGGCATTTTTCCGCGAATTCCGTCTCGGTGCCATTGTTTTCCAGCACCAGCCCGGCCTGCGCCGTGTAGTATTCCGAGGGCTTCTGCGCCGCGATCCGGGCGCGGGCGTAATCCTCTGAAATCCCGTCCCGTGCCATCAGCCGCCGGACCCGCGTTTCTGGGTCGGCCACGACGGCCACGGTGAGGTCACACTTTTCGCCCAGCCCGCTCTCAAACAGCCCGATGGCGTCGATGACGGCGAATTGCCTTCCTCCTGGGGGGAAGCTGTCACCAGTGCGCACACTGGTGACGGATGAGGGGCGTTCCAAACCTTGGATCTCCTCCAGCACCCGCTTTGCCACAATGGGCTGGGTGATGGCTGTGAGCTTATCCAGTCCCACTGGGTCGGCGAATACCTTTGCTCCAAGGGCTTTCCGGTCCAGGGCGTAGTCCTTTACCGCGCCGGGAAAGGCGGCCTCGATCCGGCCCAGCAGTTCCCCGTCCGTGCGCAGCAGCGCATGGTAAATGGCGTCGCAGTCAAAGACCTTGCCGCCCATGGATTCCAGTACCCGCAGAGCCGTTGTCTTTCCCGCCCCCGAAGGGCCGGTAATGCCAATGATGTACATGTCACTTGTCACCTGTCACTTGTAGCGGATCAACTGCCTCCGCGTTTACAATGTGGAAGCCCGCCGACTTTCGCAAACGGTTGCGCGTGGCCACATTGATGCCTCCGCCGTTGGGACAGCGGGCAAAGATGCGCTGCACGCGCCCGTCGTCCAGCGCCCGCAGGGCCGCAAAGAGCCCAGCGGAGAGGGAAGCGGGATCGTGTTCCCGGCCGTAGGCGGTGGGATTGCAGCCCGCAAAGAGCGCGAGCTCCTCGGCGAAACAGAGTACCGCATCGCCAGCATGAAAGCGCTCACGCACATAGCGGGCGGCGGCTTCGGGACTGCCGTCCACGATCAGCACCTCCGCCGCAGGGGCATAGTGCTTGTATTTCATACCGGGGGCCCGGACGACCGCGTCCTTGGCAATCTCCCCGGTCACTGCATTGTCGATTTCCAATTCCCCCAGCAGGGCGCTCAAGGCCTCGGGGCCAATGCCGCCGGGACGGAGCAGTCGGGGTTTTTCTCCTGTCAGATCTACAATCGTGGATTCCACGCCGACGCGGCAGGGGCCGCCGTCCACAATGGCGTCAATTTTCCCGTCCATGTCGTGCAGAACATGCGCCGCTGTGGTGGTGGAGGGTTTACCGGAGGTGTTGGCGGAGGGCGCGGCGATGGGCACCCCGGCCAGCCGGATGATCTCCCGCGTGGCGGCGTTGTCGGGACAGCGCACGCCCACCGTATCCAGCCCTGCCGTGGTGGTTTTGGGCACGCAGTCCCGGACGGGCAGGATCATCGTGAGCGGGCCGGGCCAGAAGGCCTCTGCCAGCGTCCAGGCCGCGTCGGGGATCTCCCGGCAGAAGTCCCGGAGCTGGCTTGCGTCGTGGATGTGCAGAATCAAGGGGTTGTCTTGGGGACGGCCCTTGGCCTCGAATATCTTCTTGACCGCCTCGGGATTCAGCCCGTTGGCGCCCAGCCCGTAAACCGTCTCGGTGGGAATAGCCACCAGCCCGCCGGAACGGATCAACTCGGCAGCACGCTCGAGATCTTGTTCAGTTGTTGATAGCAGTTGGGTCGTCATGGTGTTCCTCTAATGAAATGATGGATCTCCCTCGGAGATATGAAGTATCGCTGATGCGATATGAAGTATTCCTTCGGAACATGAAGTATGTCTCACGGCATATTGTGGTATCGTTTTATTTGACAATAAAACGATGAAAATGAATATGGCGCAGCCGTGCTTCGCATTTGCCGCGGCAAATGCTTCATGCCTCTGTGCCTCCGCTCTGCAATTTCTCCGCCTGTGCTGCGTTGGTCAGCGCGTCGATCATACTGTCCAGGTTCCCGTCCATAAAGCCGGAAAGATTGTGCTGGGTCAAGCCGATGCGGTGGTCCGTGACCCGGTCCTGGGGGAAGTTATAGGTGCGGATCTTTTCGTTCCGCATACCCATGCCCACCTGGCTCTTGCGTGTGCCGGAGACCTGGGCGTCCAGCCGCTCCTGCTCCATCTCATAGAGCTTGGAGGCCAACATGTTCATGGCCTTTTCCCGGTTCTGGAACTGGCTTCGCTCCTCCTGACAGGCCACCACAATGCCCGTGGGCTTGTGGATCAGTCGGACGGCGGAGGAGGTCTTGTTGATGTGCTGTCCGCCCGCGCCGGAGGAGCGGTAGACCTGCATTTCAATATCTTCCGGACGGATGTCCACCTCGGCGGCTTCCATCTCGGGCAAAACGGCCACCGTGGCGGTGGAGGTGTGGATGCGCCCACCGGATTCTGTCTCCGGCACCCGCTGGACGCGGTGCACGCCGGATTCAAACTTCATCCGGGAGAAGGCGCCGTCGCCGTTGATCAGGAAGTCCGCTTCCTTGATGCCGCCCAGTTCGGTTTCATTGTAGTTCAGAAGCTCCAACTGCCAGCCCTTGGAGGCTGCGTACATGGAGTACATGCGGAACAGAGAATGGGCAAACAGGGCGCTTTCCTCGCCCCCCACGCCGCCGCGAATCTCTACGATGACATTCTTGTCGTCGTTGGGGTCCCGGGGCAGGAGCAAAATGCGGAGCTGATCTTCCAAATCTGCAAGCTCCTGCTTGGCGGCTTGATACTCGCCTTGCAGGAAGTCCTTCATCTCGGGCTCCTCGCTCATCATGGCCAAGGCGTCCGCCATGTCCGCCTTGGCCTGCTTCCAGCGCCGGAAAGCCGTCACCACGGGCTCCAGCTCCCGCTGGTCTTTCAGATACTTGGCCGCAAGCTTCGGGTCGGCGTAAAAATCCGGCTGCTCCGCCCGGGCACAGAGTTCTTCGTACCTGTTTTCAAGTTGACATAATTTATCTTCCATGGAACGCTCCAATTCATTTTCTACCTTAGAAAACAATTATACCATATTTCCAGCCTAAGTTGCAATCCTTTTCGAAAATATTCTTTTCCGCGATCTACGATTGGGAGAAGTAAGCTTCAATTTCCGTGCGCGTGGCAGTGACCCGTCCTTGCGCAAAGTTGGGCTTGCCGCCGCCTCTGCCGTTCAGCGCGGCGTTCATATCCTTGACAAAGACCCTTAAATCGCCATTTTCCAAACCGATGGCGTAGGCGTAGCCACCCTCGTCTGTGCCGGAAAAGACTGCACAGCGACCGCCGCAAACGGGCATGAGCTCCACACAGAGGCGGCGGACGGAATCCGGATTGAGCGCCTCTTCAAACAGCAGGACATCTCCTGCGCCCCGCAGGGTTTCGGAGAGGGAAGAGAAACAGCGGCCCTCCCAGCGGGCCTTTTCCTGCTTGACCTCGTTCAGCTCGGCCAGAGTCCGCTCTACGGCGGCGGCTGTCTCAAAGGGCTTGGCCGAGAGCAGGCCGGAAACGGCGCGGTTCTGGGCTGTGACGGCGGCGACATAGTCGTAGGCCCGCTTGCCGCAGACCAGCTCCACGCGCACGCCCTGGTGGAATTTCACCACGCTCAGCAGCTTTACCAGCCCGATCTCGCCGGTGCGGGCAACATGCGTTCCGCAGCAGGCGCAGATGTCCACGCCGGGGAATTCCACGAGGCGGAGCCGCCCTTCGATGGCTTTTTTGCTCCGGTAGTCGATGGGGCAGGCGGCCTCGCTGTCGTAGTAGCTGATTTTCGTTTCGAGGTTCGCCCAGATCGCGGCGTTGACCTCGGCCTCCACGACGGCCAGCTCCTCCATGTTGACGACCTTGTCAAAATCAATGGTGATCAGCTCGGCGCCCATGTGGAAGCCCACATTCTCCACGCCGTAGAGCCGGTGGGCGGTGCCGGAGATCAGGTGCTCGCCGGAGTGCTGCTGCATCAAATCGAAGCGCCGCGCCCAGTCAATGGCACCATGGACCGTTCCAGAGAGCGGGGCGTCCGCCGTGTGGACGATCACGCCGTCCTTCTGGTGCACATCCAGCACCCTTGCGCCGCCAAGCACCCCCAGATCGCAGGGCTGACCGCCCCCCTCCGGGTAGAAGGCCGTGCGGTCCAGCACCACGGCGTACCCGCCCTTTGCGGCCTCGCAGGAAATCACCTGTGCGTCAAATTCTTTCAAGTAGGCATTGCTTTCATACAGTCTTTCGGTTGTCATCGTATCACCCGTTTTTTCAAGTATTTTCCTTTATTGTATCAAGAAAAGCGTCCTTTGCCAAGCCCCAACTTTGGTATCTGCAGCGGAACTGTACGAAAAAACAATGAATGAAAAACTCCGTGTTTCGGGATCAAAGCCGAAACACGGAGTTTTTTGCGCGAACAGCAGTTCTTCACAGTATGCGCGCAGGTGAGGGATATCGGTGTCGGCGGTTTCTCAGATAATGACGTGGCTCATATCCCGGATATGTTCAATCCGCTGTAAATCAGGAGACAGCATACAGAGGCATCCTTTCCTGGATGACCGTTTCCCGGAAGCGCAGGGCGCTGGGACAGTCGCTTTTTTGCGTTAAGGAGCTGGCAGTGATCAGATCGACGATTTTCCGGTGGCCGTTTCCAGCTCCAGCATGACCGCGCTGAGTTGGAGCAGCGATTTGATTTCCGTGCCGCTGGTGTCGATCAAAAGATCAATGTCGCTGTCCGCACGGGCTGTTCCCCGGGCGTAGGAGCCAAACAGATCGACGGCGGGGATATGGTATTTCTTTGCGATCGGCGTTGCCAGCCGGGAAAGCTGTTCCTGTGAATAGATCATACCGATCCCTCCTTCCTGCTTCCATCATACCACGAAAAAAGAAAATAATAGAAAAAAGAACGGTGCGCCGACAATCGGAGCACCGTTCTGTGCGTTTTAAATTATTTGCCCATATTCATCTGCGCGGCGACCTCGGCGGCGAAGTCTTCGACCTTCTTCTCAATGCCCTCGCCCTTCTCGAAGCGGACGGCCTTGACGAAGCTGATCTTGCCGCCCATAGCCTTAGCGGCGGAGGCAATATAGCCTTCCACGGAGCCCTGAAACAGGTCGGCGCGGACGAAGTCCTGCTGCAGCAGGCAGTTCTCCTCGTAGAACTTGTTCAGCTTGCCGGCAGCGATCTTCTCCTTGACCTCGGCGGGCTTGGAAGCCATCTTGGGATCGGAATCCATCTGAGCAACGAGAACCTTCTTCTCTTCCTCAAGGACCTCGGGGGTGACATCGCTCTTGTCCCAGAAGCGGGGGTTCAGCGCAGCAATCTGCATGGCGACATTCTTGCCGATCTCGGTGGCGTCAATGCCGCCTTCCACAGCCAGGTTCACAAGCACGCCGATCTTGCCGCCGGCATGAACATAAGCCACGGAGGTATTGTCGTTGTAGCGGGCGAAGCGGCGGATCTGCAGATTCTCGCCGATGGACATGACCTTTTCGGGCAGAACGCCTTCCACGGTCAAGCCGGTGCCGGGGAAGGGGCAGGTCTTCAGCGCGTCCACATCGGCGGGGTTGGATTCCACAACGACCTGAGCAATGCCCTTGACAAACTCAACAAAGGGGGCGGACTTGGCGCAGAAGTCGGTCTCGCAGTTGACTTCGACGACGGCGCCCACATTGCCCTCGACCACGGCGTAAGCCATGCCCTCGGCGGCAATACGGCCAGACTTCTTGATTGCCTTGGCCAGGCCCTTTTCACGCAGCCATTCGATGGCCTTATCCATATCGCCGTCACACTCGGTGAGGGCCTTCTTGCAATCCATCATACCTACGTTGGTTCTCTCACGCAGGGTTTTCACATCAGCAGCGGTAAATGCCATTGTACTACAGCAGTCCCGCGGCGATCACG
>JAFOKO010000063.1 GCA_017419715.1 Oscillospiraceae bacterium
CTGCCCGTCGGCGCTGTAGATATACTGATACTCCACCTGAACGCTTCCGTCGCTGTTATAATACACTTCCCGTGTCAATCTGTCAAGCGAATCGTAGCCATAGATCACATACTGGTCGCTGGAGAAGCGCATTTTGGTCATTTTGCCGCTGGCTCCACCGATTTAAGCTGCTGGAAAGAAACCGGGAGGACCGAAGCCCTCCCGGTGCGCGTGGTTTTGAAATGGTTCATGTAAAGAACGGCCATTCCCCAGGGCAAGGAATCAACTTTTGTCCTCAATCGGAGAACTGCCCCCGCGATTGATCAATTAAAGGTTGCAAAATAGTCAATGATTCTTTGTTGTAAGGCTGCAAAACTACTGTTTACCGAAGTGTACGATCCATAGATTTGAAGAACAGCAACTCTTTTTCCTTTGACGCATACTAAAGATTTAACATAATCGCCATCTGGCTTTCCGTTCTTTTGCGTTTCAGATTCAACCATAGTTAGGACATATTCATCAGTGTTTATTGTTTGAATCAAAGCTGCGTCAGAATAATCCCTAAGGAATGCTCGCTGATATGTATGCGCGATTGTCTCTGTAAGGCAAGTGACATAAGTAAAACGAATGTCCACTGATTTCCCACCAAACAATTCCCAAGATTCAGGCTCCAACAGCGATTGATAATTGCTAAAACTATAATTGAAATCTTCAAGCTTAAAGCAACAATTATTGAAGTAATCATAAGCATGAGATTTTGGGGGATTATCCGAATTGCCTCGAGATACTTGCCAAACCGTTCCTGCAAGGACAAGCAATACTGCAATGAAAAAACATGCCCAATCGTTTAATTGAGCGTATTTTTTTGAATTTACGAGAATTGCAATTAGAGCTATGATTCTATGTAATACCAATACGCTCAAAAGTATAACAAGGCTCGAGGAAGCAGCGTGCAATTCACGAAGCGACATTACATGAGCAATGGGGCAATATGTGAAGAAAAGAATCATAACTATGAGAGAAAAAATATACTTAACAGAGTAAATTTCCGTAAAAAGGCGCAAAAGGATTGGTTTGATCTTTTTCATTCTCAATGCCTTCTCTCTCCATAGTACATTGTTTCATTAAGAACTATATAATTTGGAACAGCGCCAATTTGTTTGTTCCATACATAAATAGTATGTTCATAATATTGCCATGCAGGAGTCCCTGTGGATTCAAATGTTCGATAATAACCAGACTCAACAACTTTAATGGTATTATACTTTCCAGTAGGTGTGTCTAATGATTGTAAACCAAATGCTATTCCCCATTCAAGGAAAAATGCTGAAACACCTCCTAACTTATCAAGAAACTTCACAGCAGAAGACGAAGCGGTTAGTCCGCGATTAAAACACTTAAGAGCGGCCCATTTACCAACCTTATTTCTAACTGCTTTACACGCCTGATTAATTAATAGTGATTCAGCTAATGATTTGAGCGCATTCTCATACCATTTTACTTCATATAGTTCGTCTTTTGTGACTATTAGTGAAGCTGTCACACCACAATACATAGGATTACAACAGTTTTGCTCGGCTGCAGAAAGTGCCCGCAAGCCGCCTTTTCCATCTTCATCAGCACTACAAATTGAGACATACGGAACAGGAGGCGGAGTAAATCCACCGCCAGAATCAGTCATCATGGTATTCACATTTAACGGCCTATGTCCAGCTTGATCCACAGAGTTCACCGGATTATTCTCACAATACGCAAACATATTGTACCCGAGCAAGCCTGTTCCGGTGCTGCCGTAGGAGTCCGCATTGATGAACCGCTTCACAATCGGGTCGTAATATCTGCTTTGCAGGTAATAGAACCCGGTTTCGGTGTCGTAGTAGTAGCCGCGGTAGCGGAGGGGGTTCAAATCTGCGTAGTTGCCGGATTTGGTCAGCACATTGCCCCAGGCGTCGTAGGTATACTGGGCATAGACTCTGTCTTGGCGACTCTGGTATTTGAGCTGCACCACATCGCCCTGGGCATTGAGCACATAATGGAAGGTGTCGTAGCCGGTGATGGTGGAATCATAGTAACTCCGCATGGCGAAGGGTCTGCCGGCTTCGTCATAGAAGAAGTCCAGGCAGCGGACAAAGGCACCCGTGCTGGCATTCGTCACATAGTCCCGGACAACACGGCCATTCTGCGTCACATACGCATGCTTCAAGCCCTCGGCGATCTTTACGCTGCGAATGCCGGATATGTCGATGCCCCGTCAAACCTTCCCCCTCGGGGGAAGGTGGCGCCGGGCGTCTCACGGAAGCCCGGTGACGGATGAGGGGCGTTGCGGTTTCGCACTGCTTCCCGTGGCGCACACTGTGCGCCGCTACAACAGAGGGACCTTCGCTTGCGCTTCGCTCAGGATGACGAGAAGGGGAAGTCTTCCCTTTCCCCGAGAGGGCTGAAGGCCCTCCCGGGGCGTGGTGTTTTGCTGGAGCAAATTTGCTCTTGCAATCGCTAATATGCTGTTCACTCCATCAAGTTTAGCTCAGGAATTGTTAAGCGCTTCGGGCAAGAAATCGACCTTTGTACTCAACCGGAGAGACATCCCTTCAATTGATTAACCGTCTCCGCGATTGACTCGAGCTTTATGTCTTTCGGTATTTATAACCAATAAAACCGTTATGATTAATGTTGTTCCCATCAACAAAAGCGCAAATGTTTTCCAGATTACTGCGGTACTGGCATCATATAATGTTTGCTCCTGGCCGGTAGTCTTATCGCGAAAAACAAGGGTTGTGTATTCATGTTCATCGGCAAAGATAAGCGGTAATACTCCATCCTTTTTTAGTTTATATTCTCCTGAGTCAACTTGCTTTTTCACTCGAAATGCAAAGGATTCCCATTCCTTCTGCGTTTCATAATCAAGATGGTTCAATGAGTACATTCCTTTCAGCGTACCGTCAGGGCTTATTTTCAATACAATATCGCCTCTTGTACAAAACAAGCAGACATCCTCATCTTCCCACGCAATTCCGACTAAACCAGGCCAATCGAATGATAAAGCATGATCTACCGCACCATTGTGATCCATAAACAGGAGACGCTTTTCCGATGTTAGAAGTACCAGTCCCATTTGCTCAGAGAAGTCAAAAGAAACAATCGCCTCTTCCTTGCCAACATAGGAATCGTTCGTCATAGAAAAACGCTGAAACAGTTCTGTTTCTTCATCATAAGGGACAGGAGTAAGTGGCAATGCTTCTTCGATTGAGGCAAAGGCGTAACAGCTATTCAGGACAATGATATATGCCGATAATACCATCAATAAAAGCACAAATAATACTCGACGCATGTTGATACCTCGTATCATTTTATTAATAGCCCAATAAAATGTCAAAGATATTGATTGATAGTATTGTGTTTGTATTCCCCCACTCAGCATGCAATTCTCCTATTCCTTCTCCAGGTGTAGTTATGCCAAACAATCCTGTAGCGCCATAGTAGTATTTACTCCCAGCATCAATAATATTGAATTCTCCTCCCATTGATGCAGTGAGTGCAGGAGAGGGAATACTTACAGAACCTCCAAATTGATAACCTGGACCATTCAAGAGGTTAACCGATGGTGCATCTGTAATCATCACAAAAAAACACGCAGATCCATAAGGATTGGAAGTCGTTGTACCTGTAGCTATGGTATGCTGTAATGCAAAATTACCTTTAAAATCGATACTTATGCCAATCTGGTAATTATAATTCCACATTCCAAAAGTTCCAGCGAAACTAAAACCTGCAGAACATGTACCATCCCAACTTGAAAGCGTGTTTTTAACCGTTATAAAAGCATCTTTCGCACATGCTTCGACAGAAGAATTAAAGTACTGTATATATGTTTCCTTTAAAG
>JAFOKO010000064.1 GCA_017419715.1 Oscillospiraceae bacterium
CCGTCGCTGCCCTTGGGGTTGCAGAAGAAGACGAAGTAGCCCTTGCTGGCCCAGAGCTGCATCTCGTGGTAGAACACCGGGCCGTAGACCGTCTTGGGCCCGCCGTGAACATCCAAAATGCCGGGGTATTTCTTGCTGGGGTCGAAATCCTTGGGCTTGAGGATCCAGCCGCCGATCTCCAGGTCCCGGCTATGGATCGTGATCGCCTCGGGCTCGGCCACATAGCGACCATCGAGCGCCGCGTCGTTGAAGTGGGAAATTCGGGTCAGGCTCTCGTCCCCCAGCTTGGCGCTGTAGAGTTCCTGCAGCCGCATATCATAGAGGCCCACACAGAGCAGCTTGCCGTTGGCCACATCGAAGCAGTCCATGGCGCCCGCGCCGGTATAGACAGGGACATCCTCGCCGTCGGGCTTGAGCAGATGCAGCACGGCATAGCCCTCCCGGGTGGTGAGGTGGTAGAGGCCCTCCGGAGTCCCCACCATCTGGCGGCCACCGCCCAGGCGGCAGTCGGAGCCGACGGAGTTGTACATATTGTATTCTTCCCTGCGGAGGACCTCGATCTTGCCGTCGGCGGGGTCCAGGGTGTAGACCCAGGCGTTTTCATTAAGGCCGTGGCGCTGGCCGTTGGAGGCCAGCAGCAGGACCTTGTCGCCCGCCACTTCCATGGTGTACACCATGAGCTCCCAGTTATCCATAGGCTCCCGGGTCTCCCCGGTGCGGAAGTTGACCGTCCGCAAGCAGAAGCCCTCGACGGGACGCTTGACCTGCCAGGGCAGGTAGGCCAGCAGGATCTCGTCGCCAAAGACCGTTTGGGCGATCAGATCCTCCGGCGCACGAAGCAGCGGGACGATGCGCAACGGCTCGCGGTCGACCAGGAAGGCCAGGGTGCGCTTGCCGTTGGTGATGCCCATGCCGTTGCCCCAGAAGGGCAGCTCCGTGAAGACCTCGTAGTCCTTCTCTTCCTCCTGCTTTTTCCGGGCCTGGGCCTTTTCCTCCTCCGAGGCGGCATAAAGCATGGGCTGGGCCTTGTCCACGGTGGCGGTGACCAGGAAGAGGTCCCGGTCCAGCATGCGGATCGACTCGGCGGCAAAGGGCAGGGTCATGTAGGGCAGAGCCTCGCCGCCGTCCACATCCAGGACATAGTAGGCGGTGAATTCCTCCTTGGCTTCGGCGCGCTTTTTCTCTTTGGCGGAGCGGACCGCCGGAAAGATCAGCCGATGCTCGTCGATCCAGAGGAAGCCGCCCTCCTTGCCCAGATCGGTAAGCTGGCGCAGGCCGCTGTTCTCATAGAGCCAAAGACGGTTCTCATAGCAGTTTTCCTCCTCATTGGAGGAAGCGACAACAAAAGCCGCCCGCTCCCCGCCGGGCGCATAGCGCACGCCCGAGAGGAATTTATAATCCAATAAATCTTTCTGTGTAATGGGTTCCATAACTTCCTCCTCATTCTCTGATGAAGTATCGCGGACGCGATGTGAAGTATCTCCCTTGGAGATATGAAGGATTGCCCTGTCCATACGGCGAAGCCGTACTTCATATGCGAAGCATACTTCCTATCCGCATCAGCGGATCCTTCATTGTTCAAGATAGCCAACCAGCACTTTCAGCGTATTTTCCACGCCGTCTTTGTGGCTACGCTCGTAGCCGTGGGAGGCGTAAACGCCGGGGCCGATGAGGCCGTGGCGGATATCCCAACCGGCCTTGAGGGTGGATTCCACATCGGAGCCGTAGCTGGGGTAGATGTCCACGGCATATTTGGCCCCCTTGGCCTTGGCCGCGGCGATCAGCTTTTGCATGACCGGATAGCTGTAGGGACCGCCGCTGTCCTTGGCGCAAATGGAAACCTCGCGCTCGGTGCATTGCAGGCCGTCGCCCACGCAACCCATATCCACAGAGATCGCCTCGGTAACGCCCGCCGGGACGGAGCCCGCGCCGCCGTGCCCGACTTCTTCGTAGACCGTGAAGTGCAGCCAGATGCGGCGTTCGGGGGTAATTCCCTCGTCCTTCATCCACTTAGCCAGGGCGATCAGGATGCCGACGGAGAGTTTGTCGTCCAGGAAGCGGCTCTTGATGTAGCCCTTTTCGGTGACGGTGGTGCGGGGGTTGAAGCAAACCACATCGCCCACATCAATGCCCAGGGCCTTGACCGCGTCGGCGGAGAAAGCGAGCTCGTCCAGGACGACTTCGCAATTATCGTAGGCGGGGACCGTGGTACGCAAGTTGGGGTTCACATGGGCGGAGGCATTGCAGAGCTGGAAGGTGCCCTCGTAGCTCCCGTTAAATTTGGTGATCACGCGGCAGGTCTCTGTGTTCACCATCACCGGGGGCAGCCCGCCCAGCGCGGTGAGACGGAGCCGGCCGTTGCCCTTGATTTCCGCCACCATGCAGCCCAGCGTGTCACAGTGGGCCTCCAGCAGCAGGCCGTCGTCAGCATTCTTGCCGCCCAAATCCACCAACACGCCGCCCTTGACGGTGTGTACGGGGGCGTAGCCCATCTCCTGGAACAGCTTCAGCATATGCTCCTCTGCGGCAAAGGTATAGCTGGTGGGGCTGTCGATCGTAAGCAAACTACAGGCCTGCTCCACGGCGAAATCGGTGTAAAATTTATAATCCTTCATAGAGGTTTCTCCTTTCCAAATTGTACATATACTATAACATAGACGCGCGCAAATAACAACAAAAAATCTTTTGTCAAAACGCTTCAGAACTGCCAAAAATAGATGGCACAATTTGTATAAAAAATCGAAAGGAAAGCGTTGCATTCCTGGGAAAAACAGGTATAATAGGAACAGAATACACTGCAAGCCCTGTTTCCCTGCATGCACAAAACTTCGTCATTTTTCGCGGGATTTGGAGGAACAGCACATGGATGAAAGCATTCGACAAGCGGTGGAATCCTTCCATCGAGGCGAGAATATCCGCGCCTTTGCGCTGCTGGGCTGTCACCGGGAAAACCGGGACGGCACGGATGGCTGGGTGTTCCGGGTCTGGGCGCCCAACGCCCGCTATGTAAGCGTCATTGGAGATTTTAATTTCTGGAACAAGGGCGATCTGCCCATGGAGAAGATATCCCAGGGCATCTGGGAGGTCTTTTCCGTCTGGGCCCGGGAGGGCTGCTCTTACAAGTACTTCGTCGTGGGTGCAGACGGCCGCGAGGTAGACAAAACCGACCCCTACGGCTTCCGCACCACCTACCGGCCCGACAATTGCTCCATCGTTTGCGATCTGAGCCGTTACAAATGGCGCGACGGGCGCTATTGGGCTGCCCAGAACCGCCGGAATATGCTCAAGCGGCCTGTGAACATCTATGAAATGCACCTGGGTTCCTGGCGGCGCAAGGAGGGCAATGTGCCCTATGGCTACGCGGAGATCGCCGACCAGCTCATCCCCTATCTGCAGGACATGGGCTACACCCATGTGGAGCTCATGCCCATCACCGAATATCCCTACGACGCCTCCTGGGGCTACCAGGTCACCGGCTATTTTGCGCCCACCTCCCGCTACGGCGAGCCGGAGCTGCTCATGGAGCTCATTGACCGGCTCCACCAGGCGGGTATCGGCGTCATTTTGGACTGGGTCCCCGCCCACTTCCCCAAGGACCAGGCCGGACTGTTCGAGTTTGACGGCAGCTGCTGCTATGAGCTGTCCGACCCGATGATGAACGAACACCCCGACTGGACCACCCGTATCTACGACTACGGCAAGCCGGAGGTCATCTCCTTTTTGATCTCCAGCGCGATCTTCTGGCTGGAGCAGTACCACATCGACGGCATCCGGGTGGACGCTGTGGCCTCCATGCTGTACCTGGACTACAACCGCTCCAACTACCGGCCCAACCGCTACGGCGGAAAGGAAAATCTGGAGGCCATTGCCTTCCTGCAAAAGCTCAACGAAGCCGCCTTCTCCGTCCGGCATCAGCCCCTTATGGTGGCCGAGGAATCCACAGCCTTCCCCCTCATCACCCGCCCCACCCACGACGGCGGTCTGGGCTTTCTCTTCAAGTGGAACATGGGCTGGATGAACGACAATTTGCGCTATATGTCCCAGGACCCCATCTACCGCAAGTTCGCCCACGACAAGTTGACCTTCTCCATGACCTACGCCTTCTCGGAGAACTATATTCTGCCGCTGAGCCACGACGAGGTGGTCCACGGCAAGTGCTCGCTGGTGCAGAAAATGCCCGGCTACTATGTGGATAAATTCGCCAATTTGCGCACCTTCTACGGCTGGCAGATGGGTCACCCCGGCAAGAAGCTGAACTTCATGGGCAACGAGTTCGCCCAGTTCATCGAGTGGAACGAGAATCAGGCGCTGGACTGGCTGCTGCTGGACTACGAGAGCCACCGGAAGATGCAGGACTTCGTCCGGGATCTGAACCACCTCTATCTGGACACGCCCGCCTTCTGGCAGAACGATTCCAACTGGGGCGGCTTCCAGTGGATCTCCTGTGACGACCGGGACAACTCCGTCATCGCTTTCCGCCGCATTGACGACAAGGGCCACCAGATCGTTGGCATCTGCAATTTCTGCCCTGTCACCCGGGAGCACTACCGCCTGGGTCTGCCCAAGGCAGGCGCCTGGGAGCTTGTGCTGAACTCCGATGCAAAAAAATACGGCGGCTGGGGCACGATTTTGCCAGAAATCACAGCAGAAAAGAGCCCCTGGGGCGATTTGGAGTATTCGGCAGAATTCACCCTACCGCCACTGTCCGTGCTCTTCTACCGGCCCGCACCCAGAAAATAGGGCTGAGGCATTCAGAATTTCGTTTTTTTGGATATCGCGGACGGCAGAGTGCCGTCCCTGCTGAACCTTACAACATTACAAAGGAGACCTGAACATCATGAAATTTCCCAAAAAGCGCTGTGTTGCCATGTTGCTGGCCGGAGGCCAGGGCAGCCGCCTGTTGGTTTTGACCCAGAACACCGCAAAGCCTGCTGTGCCCTTCGGCGGAAAATACCGCATCATCGACTTTCCGCTGTCCAATTGCGTGAACTCCGGGATCGACACCGTGGGCATCCTTACCCAGTACCAGCCTCTGGAGCTCAACGAATATATCGGCAACGGCCAGCCCTGGGGCTTGAACCGCTCCCATGGCGGCGTTCAGGTCCTGCCGCCCTACGCCCAGTCCGAGAAATCCGAGTGGTACAAGGGCACTGCCAATGCCATCTACCAGAACATGGCCTTTATCGAGCGCTATGACCCCGACAATGTGCTGATCCTCTCCGGCGACCACATTTACCGCATGGACTACGCCAAGATGATCCGCTACCACGAGGAGCATGATTCGGATGTCACCATCGCCGTTCGCCAGGTCCCGCTTGAAGAAGCCTCCCGCTTTGGCATCATGAATACCAATCCCGACGGCTCCATCTATGAGTTTGAGGAGAAGCCCAAGGTCCCCAAGTCCAACAACGCCTCGATGGGCATCTATGTCTTTAAATGGAGCATTCTCAAGAAGTTCCTCACGGAGGACGAGAACGATCCCGGCTCCGACAACGACTTCGGCAAGAATGTCATTCCCGCCATTTTGCACGCCGGGCACAAAATGTTCGCCTATGCCTTTGAGGGCTACTGGAAGGATGTGGGCACCATCTCCTCCCTCTGGGAGGCCAACATGGACCTGCTGGGCACCTCCCCCGAATTCAACCTCTACGGCGACGGCAACGCGCCTATTTTCGCCCGAAACTACGCCCTGCCCGCCTCCTACATCGACACCGGCTCCAAGAATACCAACTGCCTGATCGCTGAGGGCTGTGAGATCTACGGTCTGGTCAAGCACAGCGTGGTCTCCACCGGCTGCCGCATGGGCAGGAACGCCGTGGTGGAGGATTCCGTCATTATGCCGAACACAGTGATCGAAGAGGGCGTGATCGTTCGCAACGCCATCGTGGGCGAGGGCTGCATCCTTCGGCGGGGCGCCGTCGTGGGCGGCAGCTTCCAGCCGGACGAGCAGCGGCAGATCGCCGTCATCGGCAAGGATCATGTCATTGAGGTCAACCAGGTCGTC
The DNA here is from genome assembly GCA_017419715.1 of Oscillospiraceae bacterium. Lineage (GTDB taxonomy): Bacteria > Bacillota > Clostridia > Oscillospirales > Oscillospiraceae > JAFRPC01. The sequence goes on from JAFOKO010000064.1 coordinate 6,005, forward strand.
AAGCCCGGCGAAGTCATTTGAGGCAGGAGGGTACGAAAGATGAAAAATGTAATGGGTCTTGTTTTTGCCAATATTTACGACAGCTCCCTGGGCCAGCTCACCAACAAGCGCACCCAGGCCTCCCTTCCCTACGGCGGACGCTACCGCCAGATCGACTTTACCCTCTCCAATCTGTCCAACGCCGGCATCCGGCACATTGACATCGTCACCCAGTACAATTTCCAGAGCCTGATGAATCACATCGGCTCCGGCGAAGAGTGGGATCTGAAGTTAGAGGTTGGCGGTCTGGAATTTATCACGCCCTACTCCATGGGCCAGAGTGAAAACTTCCGGGGCAAGCTGGAGGCCATCGCCGCCGCCAGCGAAGCCTATCTCTCCCGGGGCAAGGAGGAATATATCATTCTGGCAGACGCCGCCGTCATTTGCGCCATTGACCTGGCCGAGGTCATAGAAGCCCACATTGCCTCCGGCAAGGATGTGACCGTGGTGGTCAAGAGCGGCATTGCCAACGGCAGCAAGCAGTTGGATCTGGCCGTCCGTCTGGACCAGGACGGTGAAATTGCGGATATGGCCGTGGACTACGCCGCGCCGGAAAACTATCTGGCCTCCATGGGCATGTTCATCATGCGCAAGGATCTGCTGCTCCGCTCCGCCGCGGCTTGCGTGAGCCGCAACCGCTACCGCTTCGAGCGGGAATTCATCCTGCAGGACTGGCTGGACAGGCTGATCTCGGTCAACGCCTTTGAATTTGACAATGTGGCCCTGTTCAACGAATCCACCGAGGAGTATTTCCGCAACAACCTGGCCATCATCCGCCGGGTCGTGCGCCACAGCCTGTACCGGGACGGCTTGACCATCTACACCAAGGTGCGCGATCAGATTCCCAGCTACTACGGCGAGGGCTCCCAGATCGACGACTGCATCGTGGCCGACGGTTGCGTCCTGCTGGGCGCCGCCTCCAATTCCGTCTTCTTCCGGGGCGTGAAGCTCTCCAACGGGGCCTCTGTCCGCAGCTGTGTGGTGATGGCCAACTGTGAGATCGGCATCGGCGCTCAGCTGGAATACTGCATTCTGGACAAGGATGTAAAAATCAACGCGGGCGTCAAGCTGATCGGCACGATGGAGCATCCCGTCATTCTCAACCGGGGTGATGTGGTATGAGAATTGCCATGATAGCCTCCGAGGCCGCCCCCTTCATCAAAACGGGCGGTCTGGGCGATGTGATGCAGGCCCTGCCTGCAGCCCTGGCCCGAATTCCGGGCAATCAGGTCTCTCTCTTTCTGCCCTACTATAAGAGAATCAAATACGACCCCGCCGTGGAGGCGGAGCTGGTCACCAGCTTCACCGTGCATTTGACCTGGCGGCAACAATACGCGGGGCTCTTCCGCTGGGCGGGCAGCACCGACAGCCTTGCGGTCTACTTCCTCGACAACGAATACTACTTCTGCCGGGATGGGCTCTACGGCTTCTACGACGACGGCGAACGCTTTGCCTACTACGCCAAGGCCGTTCTGAGCGCCATGGAGGCCCTGGAGCTGCAGCCGGAGATCGTGCACTGTCACGACTGGCAGAGCGCCTTGATCCCCGTCTATCTGGAAGCCGAGTTCCGGTCCAGCTTCCCCCAGGCGCGGACAGTCTTTACCATCCACAATGTGGAATATCAGGGCAAGGCCGACGCCTCCTTCTTTGGGGAGGTGCTGGGCCTGGATGACCGCTGGCGCGGGGTTTGCAGCTTTGACGAGGGCATCAACTTCATGAAAGCCGCCATCGTCCAGGCGGATCTGGTCACCACAGTCTCCGAGACCTACGCCCAGGAGCTTCGCTATCCCTACTTTGCCCACGGTCTGTCCGGGATTCTGTCCTCCCGGGGCGAGCGGCTGGTGGGCATCACCAACGGCATCGACACTGAGCTCTACGACCCCGCCGCCGATCCGGCGCTGGCCGCCCATTACAGCGCCGCCAATCCCACGGGGAAACAGCGCTGCAAGCAGGCCCTGCAGAAGGCGCTGGGGCTGGAAGAAAAGGATGTGCCGCTGCTGGCTATGGTCACCCGCCTGGCCTCCCACAAGGGCATCGACCTTCTCTGCTATATCCTCCCCCGCCTGCTGGAGCGGGAGCTGCAGCTGGTCATTGTCGGCACCGGCGAGGCGAAGTATGAGTACGCCCTGCAGGCTGTCGCCGCCGAGCATCCGGGCAAATTCTCCATGAATCTCCGCTTTGACCCGACCCTGGCTTCCCAGGTCTACGCGGGGGCCGATCTCTATCTCATGCCCTCCAAGTCCGAGCCATGCGGCCTGAGCCAGCTCATTGCCATGCGCTACGGGGCCATCCCCGTGGTCAACGCCACAGGCGGCTTGAAGGACACCGTCCCCGCCTACAACCCCGAGACCGGCGAGGGCCGGGGCTACACCTTCCAGAGCTACAACGGCGACGACTTCCTGGGTGCCATTGACCGCGCCCTGGGCGACTACCACGCCGCCCCCGCCGCCTGGGCGGCTTTGGGAAAGGCCGATATGGAGCAGGATTTCTCCTGGACCATTCCGGCGCAGAGGTATATGGAGCTGTATTGCAGCATCGTTTGATGTTCATAAATAAGGGCAGGGGAATCCCCTGCCCTTATTCGTTTTCGAGATACTTAATCAGCCGAAGCTGCTGTTTTTCTGTCCCGTATCCACGGCTGCGGTAAAATTGATGTGCTTCCGTCCGTGTTGCGCCGGAGTTCAGCCGGACGCCGCTTGCCCCGGTTTCCCTGGCCCAGGCCTCGATCGCGTCCAGCAACGCCGTTCCAATGCCCTTGCGTCGATAAGCAGAGGAAACCGCAAGCCCCATCAGATTTTTCAGCGGCGGGAAATACAGCGTTTCGTAGGTGTTCGCATGGATATAGCCCACCACCTGACCCTCCGCGACGGCCACAAGGATTCTGTCCCGGTTGCTGTTCAACCGTGCGGCCAATTTTTCCCGTACCTGCTCCGCAGTCGTTTGGTAGCCCAATTCATTTGCACTCAACGCAGCGATTGTCGCCGCGTCCGTTTCCTTTGCAGGCCGGATTTCAATCTGCATTTGCTTTCCCCTTTCTGGCAATCACGCAGTACCAGTCCGGCTCCGTGCCGGGCTGGATCGTTTGCATGGCCGGGTAGTTCCGTTCCTCAATCTCTCCATATTCCAGCTTTTCCAGTTGGTCGAGCAAGAGCGTCTTGGAAATCGGATGGTACCGCTCCGAGAAGACCTCTTTCTGAACAATTCGCCTGTCCCGCTCGAAGGTATAGAGCAGGTTGAAGGTCATCGTGCCGTCGTCGTGGTAATCCCAAACCTGCACCAGATTGATCCGGGTGTCGCCGTCAAAAAAGGGATTGTAGAGATAAAACCGCTGGCGTTCCCGAAGGATCTTGTCCCAGTTCCGCATGTCAAAGTACAGCCAGCCGCCGGGTTTGACCAGGCAATCCATCTCCGCCAGCGTTTTCAAAGCATCGCTGTTGGACACATGCGGCAGGGAATTACCAGTGCTGGCCACGCAGTCAAATTGTCGGTCAAAGCAGGCGCTGACCGTGCGGAAATCGGATTGCTTCAGCGTGATTGGAATGCCCCGTGCCGCGGCTTTCTTTTCGCAGCGCGTCAGCATGGATGCGCTCAGATCAGAGCCGAACAGTTCTACCCCCAGCCCCGCCAACGGAAGCGTCAGACTGCCGGAACCAATGCTCACATCCAGCAGGCTGTGGATCTCTTTTCCCTCCAAAACGATCTGCCAGTGCCGCTGATTGAACGAAAAGCGTTTCTCGTCTTCAATCAGGTCGTAGATATCCGCTCGATCATAGATGCTTGCCACAGGCGTTTTCTCCTTTCTGTTTGCACAATTCAAAGCGGTAATATAAGCTGCAATCGACAAAAAACAGCCTTGCGGCTGTTTTTGTCTGGTGACCCGTACCGGATTCGAACCGATGTTAAAGGCGTGAGAGGCCTCTGTCTTAACCACTTGACCAACGGGCCATTATTTAAAAAAGGAATCGTGAATGCAATCAGTATTCACGACTCCTTATCATGGTCCGCCCTCAGGGACTCGAACCCGGGACCCACTGATTAAGAGTCAGTTGCTCTACCAACTGAGCTAAGGGCGGATTTGCGTTTCAGCCCTTATATTATAGGTCAAGCATTCTGATTTGTCAAGAAAAATCTGCATTTTTTCGCAAACTTTCTGTTTCCCTTTGCTTTTCCTTCTTCAGTATAGTATAATAAAACGCACTCAAAGGGGAGGTGGAACAAGCATGACGCTCTTTCCGCCCCGGTGCGTGATTCTTGCCCCCATGGCGGGGGTGACGGATTTCGCCTTCCGGGAAATTTGCGCTGAACTCGGCGCGGACCAGGCGGTGACCGAGATGGTCTCCGCCAAGGCCCTGTGCTACGGAGACAAGAAGACCGCGTCCCTGCTCCGGCGCAGCCGCGGCGTGCCCTGTGGGGTCCAGATCTTCGGCAGTGAGCCGGAGTTTATGGCCCGTGGCGCGCAATTGGCCCTTGCGCTGAGCGGATGCGACTACATTGATATCAACATGGGCTGTCCCATGCCCAAGATCGTCAACAACGGCGAGGGCTCCGCCCTCATGAAGGACCCCGCGCTGGCCGGGCGCATCGTCCGGGCAGTCTGTGAGGCCGTGGAAGTGCCCGTCACCGTCAAGACCCGCAAGGGCTGGGACAAAAGTCATGTCAATGTGGTGGAGCTGGCCCAGGCCGTCCAGGAAAACGGGGCCGCCGCCATCACCGTCCACGGGCGGACGAAAACCATGCTCTATTCCGGCACCGCCGACTGGGATATCATTGCCCAGGTGAAGCGTGCCGTCTCCATTCCCGTGATCGCCAATGGCGATGTGATCTCCGCCGAGGCGGCGATGCGCTGCCTCCAATGGACCGGCGCGGACGGGCTCATGGTGGGCCGGGCCGCCTTCGGCGACCCCTGGCTCTTCCAGCAGATCAAGGCCGCCCTGGCCGGACAGCCCGTTCCCAAACGCCCGCCCCTGGCCCAGCGCATGGAGATCGCCCTTCGGCAGATGGAGCTGGCCCGGGAAGACAAAGGCGAGCACATTGCCTGTCTGGAGGCCCGGAAGCAGCTGGCCTGGTATCTCCGGGGCGTCCGCTTCAGCAACTACTACAAGCAACAGATCTCCCAGATCGCCACGATGGAGGATGTCTATCGGGTAATCAGCGGGATCCAGAGGGACTTGGAATAATGGACGAGAAAAAGATCATTGAACAGGTACTGGCCGGGGACAACAACGCCTTCGGCACCCTGGTGGAGCGCTATCAGGACCGGGTCTACAACCTGGCTTTGCGCATGTGCGGCAACCCGGACGACGCCTTTGACCTGGCCCAGGAGGCCTTCTTCCGAGCCTGGCGGGGCCTGTCCGGCTTCCAGCAGGAGGCGTCCTTTTCCACCTGGCTGTTCCGGCTCACATCCAATGTTTGCCTGGACTGGCTCCGGGCCAGGAAGCGCCGCCCCACCGTCTCCCTGACCACGGCAGACGACGAAGGGGAAGCGCTGCAATTGGAGATTGCCGACCCCGGCAAGAGCCCCGAGGAGATCCTGGAGGCCGCAGAGGACAGGGCCGCGCTGACCCGGGCCATGAACGAGCTGCCGGTGGAATATCGGCAAATTTTGACCATGCGGGCCATCAACGACATGAGCTACGCGGCCATCGCCGAGACCCTGCAAATTCAAGAGGGCACGGTGAAGTCCCGGCTCTCCCGGGCCCGGCTGGCCCTACGCGATCTTTTATTGAAAAATGGGAACAAACGCGCTTCCCCATCGTCTAACAAAACAGGAAGGAGGGATCGGCCATGAACTGTGAAGAAGCCAAGGCGCACATGAGCGCCAGTCTCGACGGTGCGCTTTCGCCCGCCGAAGAAGAAGCCCTTGCGGCACATCTGGCCATCTGTCCCGCCTGTGCCGATCTGATGAAGACCCTGCAGGGCCTGGACACACAGCTGGCAACGCTGCACGAGCCCGCGCCGGAGGGTCTCAAAAAGGGCGTGCTCTACCGCATTGACCAGGCCAGCGGCAAGGCAAAGCCCGCCCGCCGCGGCTGGTTCGGCCCCGGCACTGCCCTTGGGGCGGTGGCGGCGGTGCTGGTCCTGCTGGTGGGGCTAAAGGTCATCCCGCTGGACAATCGGGCCAAGAGCAGCGCGCCGGACAGCTTCTCCGACGCCCAACCCAACTTGTCGGAGGCCTATTTTGGAGAGAATGCGGCCTTTGAACCAG
>JAFOKO010000065.1 GCA_017419715.1 Oscillospiraceae bacterium
AGCCATGAAAAAAATTTTTCGTCTCACAAAATCCTGACCTACATACTACATTTCGGCAACTGCACAAAAGCCTCAGAACCCTTGGTTTTTCAAGGGATTCTGAGGCTTTCGCTTTTTCCAACTGTCAAAGACAGGATTATACTCGCTTTTGGAATAAATAGCAAGGGTTTTCTGATATTTTATTTGAGGATTTCCCGCGTAACATGGAGAAAGCCCTCGAGCTCTCTTTGCTCTGTCAAAACGGAAAGCGAAAGCCGGATGGTCCCATCCGGCAGCGTCTCCCCTGTCCGGTGGGCCAGCGGCGCACAGTGGAGCCCTGCACGCAAGGCGACGCCGGCCTTTGCATAGCGCAAGGATGCTTCTTCCGGATCCAGCCCCGGCAGGCGAAAGGACAACACGGCCGTCTGTCCCGGTCCGGTCCAGGTCTGAACGCCAAGCGCATGCAGTTGCCCCACTGCATGCGCAAGAAGCGCGCGCTCCCGCCGGAGCAGGGCGGACTGATCCTGGCGGCGAAGCCAGCTCAGGGCAGCTCCAAGGCCCGCAAGGCCCGGGACATTGGCAGTCCCCGCCTCCAGCCGATCGGGCAACTCCTCGGGCATGCTCTGGTCCATCGAATTGCTGCCTGTGCCCCCATAGCGCAAGGGAACCGGCTGCTCGCGGCAGAGTAGGATCCCGGTCCCCATGGGGCCCATGAGACCCTTGTGCCCCGGCATTGCAGTAAAGGCAGCCTGCCAGGCGTTGGGCAGGACCGGTAGCAGACCTGCAGACTGGGATGCGTCCACCACAAAGGGAATGTGTCGTTCGGCGCAAAGCATACCGATCTGTTCTACCGGCAGCACTGCCCCAAACACATTGGAGACATGCAAACACACGCAAGCCGCCGTGTTGGGGCTGAGGGCGGCGGAAAAGGCCTCAAGCCATTGCGCCGTGTCAAAAATCGGAGCGCGGACCGCGATAAGCTCCGCCCCAAGGCCTGCCAGGGTGCGGGTCACGGCGTTGTGTTCCAACCCGGAGATGACCACCCGCGCCCCAGGCCGGACCAAGGTGCGGAGGGCAATGTTCAGCCCCTCCGTGGCATTTGCGGTAAAGCAGATCTGTTCCGGCTCCATGCCAAAGTATTGCGCTGCCAGCTTCCGGGTGCGGTATACCGTTTCCTCGGCGCGTGCAGCTGCGGCGTGACCGCCCCGGCCAGGGTTTGCGCAATTCCGAAGGGCCTCCTGCATGGCGGCAGCGACCCCTTGCGGCTTGCGTAGCGTCGTTGCGGCATTATCCAAATAGATCATCGTTCCAGCCTCACAAAGCTCCCGTCCGGGCGGCGCTGATAGACACCGACATAGCGCACGCCGGAGCGTTCGAGGATCGTCACAGCGCGGGAGCCGTCCCGCTCCGGCAGGGCCAACGCATAGGCGCAACCGCCCGGTGCAATTTGCCGCGGGGCGCGGAGCAAGCTACAGCGGACCCCAGCCTGGGTCAAGGCGTCCCTCCCCTTCTGTCCCCAGGTTACGGAGCGCACAGTCAAATACAAATCAAACATATCCATCCCTCCCTGCCATTCTATGCAGCGTAGGGAAAAAAGGACCCTTCTACAGAAAACTCCCGCATTTCGCCGAAGCGCGTCGGGCGTGTCGTTGATCGGGTCAAACAAGCAGTCGAGCAAGCATGATTTCTCTACGCCTTTCCGCAAAAAAGGCGCACACCGAGGTGTACACCCGAAAAACACATCCCTCCGATTGTTGCGATACGATCAACTTCTACCCATGCAGGAGCGGGAGAGGACGGATCCTTTGCTTTGCTCAGAATGCCGGGATGTGAAAAGGGCCGGCAAACTGCCGGCCCTTCCAATCACTTGTTAATTTTCAACTGTTACCATGTCTATTCAGTTACCTCTTTCCTTCGTAGGGCGGGCAAACCTCTGGCCGCCGGATACATGTCAAATCGGAGGGCACGGCGGCCTGAGGGCAGGCCACCCTACGGAGCGACTGAATAGATACCTTTTAAGTTTCAATTAGTACATTCCACCCATTCCGCCGCCACCGGCTGCAGCAGCTGCCATGGCCGCATCGGCCTGGGGATCGGGCTTATCCACCACCAGGGATTCGGTGGTGAGGACGGAGGAGGCGATGGACGCGGCGTTTTCCAGAGCGCTACGGGTGACCTTGGTGGGGTCGACGATGCCGGAGGGGATCATGTCTACAAACACATCCTTGGCGGCGTCGTAGCCATATCCCTGCTTGCGGCTGTTCTTGATCTTCTCGAAGACCACGGAGCCGTCCACACCGGCGTTCTCAGCGATCTGGCGGATGGGGGCCTGCAGGGCGCGGGCGATGATGGCAGCGCCGGTCTTCTCGTCGCCGCTCAGGCGGGCGACAAGGCGCTCCACGGCGGGATTGGCGTTGACATAGGCAGTGCCGCCGCCAGCCACGATGCCTTCCTCTACGGCGGCACGGGTGGCATTCAGCGCATCCTCCACGCGGAGCTTCTGCTCTTTCATGGCGACCTCAGTGGGGGCGCCGACGCGGATGACGGCCACGCCGCCGGACAGCTTTGCCAGCCGCTCCTGCAGCTTCTCACGGTCGTAATCGGAGGTGGTGACCTCGATGGCGGCCTTGATCTCGTGGACGCGGTTCTTGATCTCTTCGGGATCGCCCATGCCGTCCACGATGGTGGTGTTGTCCTTGGTGGACTTGATCTGACGGGCACGGCCC
>JAFOKO010000066.1 GCA_017419715.1 Oscillospiraceae bacterium
GTGCGGCTCAGCTCTGCACCGCAAGTGGAGCAGTAGACGACCTCGTCATAGCTGCCAGCGGTGGTGCAGGTGGCAGGAACCACATTCTCCTGCACAGCAGCAGCGGGGCTGTGGGTGTGAGAAGAGGCGGAGGGGTTGGTGGTGTAATAAGTAACGGTGTCATTGCCGCCCTGCTTCCAGAAATAAACGCTGGAAGAAGCGCTGCTTGACAAGGTGAAGGAATTGTAGGTGTAGGAGAAGGAGAGGTAGGGGAATGTGCTGCCAGCGGAGTTTTTAGCGGCTATGGTGCCGTTGCTTAAGCTCAAACCCCACAGACCGATCGAGGAGTCGAATTCGCCGATGCTGGCGAGATAGAACCCGTCAAGGCCCAGGTAAGTATTGAGGGACTTGTTCTTGATGGAGTACTTGTTATCGTAGCTGCTCTCGATTTCGAAAACATAGGTATCGCTTGCGCCGCTGATGGTATCGTTTGCTAAAGTCATGCCGGTGTTGGACAGAGAAGCCGCGCCGCTGGAGGCCTGATCCTCATATCTTTCGCCGGCGGGCAGGCCCTTCATGACATAGGTGCCATAGGAGTTGTTGCCGTAGGTGATGATGTAGTTGCCCTCCCAAGTCGTGGGGGTAGCAGTAAGCCGCACATAGTCGCTGGTAGCAGTGCCACCGCTGGAGCTTGCCAAGCGGGAATACACAGCGTGGAGTGTCGTGCTGGCGCTGGGCGTGTAACTGGCACCGGGAGCATAGAAGTTGGGCTTGGAAGAGGTCTCGCTGATGGTGTTGGCAGCCCAACCCACAAACTTATAATTGGTGAAGCTGGTTGCAGTTTCGGGCAGGGTGAGCGCATCACCGATATAACCGCTGATTGTGCTGTAGGTAGAGCCGTTGGCCTTCAAGGTCACAGTGCAGGGGGTCTTAGCTGCAAAATTGATGCGAACGGTGCAATTAGAGGACGGAGTAACATAGAAGATGTTTCCATCCTGTGTGACTGTGGCAGTGCCACTGGTAACGGTATAGCCGGCAGTATAATAGCCGGTCTTCGGCGTAGCAGTGATGATGGTTCCGTTGACGGAAACCGTGCCGTAGCTGGTGTTATTGGAGGTGGCATTAATGGTGTAGATTGAGCTGCCGCCCAAAAGCGTCCAGGTGGAGTAGACATTCTGGATGGCGTCCACATTGCCGTGGCCGGGATAAGTATCCTCAGTGGAAACGCAAATGGGGAAGGCAGCCTTCGCGTTCCGGGCACCGGCTTCGGTATAGCTGGAGTAGACAGGATCCCACCAGCAGGTGGCGTCCTTGGTCTTCTTAACAGCGTCCTTGAACTCGTCGCCGTCCTTGACATAGCCGAGGATGCTCTCCATGTAGGTCTTTTCACCTCGGAAGGTGACAGACTGAGAATAGCCCCAAACGGTTTCCACGCCACGCTCGCGGAGGCCCTTGTACATTCCATCGGTGGCCATGCCCAGGCAAATGCCCATGTAGAGCAGGCTGTGGGGGGCATCTTTGGTCATGTGATTGGCAATTGCATAGCCGGAAACATAGGCGTAATTAGAGCCTTTGATGACATTGTAATAAGTGCCGTATGCGCCGGTCTTGGCAGCGGTATCGGCAGAGGTAACGCCCGCATTGGTGGTCAAGCAGAGGTAAGAGCAGTTTGCACGGGAAGTGTAGTCGTTGTTGCCGCCGGAATAGTCGGTCGTGCCGTGGGAATCGAAAATAACGAGGCCGCACTCTTCCATCGTATGGGCGATGTTGTCAATGGTGGCGTTGGTCATGGTGTAACGAATGCCGTTACCGCCGGTTTTGTTGTAGAGGTTTTGCCACATAGCTTTGTAGCTGGGAGAATAATCAACGAAAGAGGAATCCGCATAATTGGAGGTGGAATCAAAGTAGGGCTGGATCAGACCGATGTTCATGGACATGGGGCTGCCGCCGCGGGTTTCTTCGAAATCGTCCAGCAGGGCCTGGGCGCGTGCCTCAGCCTCGGCGATTTCTTCGGGAGTCGGTTCGTTGGTGGTGTTGTGGAGCTCTTCTTCCATTCTGGGGTCGTAGCAGCAGGGCATACCGGTGGTGGTTTCCCAAACCAGGAAGTAGCCATTCTGCTGCAGGGTGCCGGGAACATAGGTGTCGGAGGCTACAATGGCTTCGATGACCTGAGGAATGAGGGCGATGTAGTCCTCTTCCGTCATAGCGCCAATGCCGCCTGCACGGCGGGCTGAATCCGATTCAACTCGTTCGATTTTTGAGAAGACATCGTTATCCAGGATTTCATTGTCGGCTTCCGTATAAGTATAGATTGCTTCGGACTCGCTGGGAACGGGGGTGCTTTCTTGCGCTGCAGCCATCGTGGGCAGAACGCCAACGATCATTGCTAATACAAGAAGCAGGGAGAAAATGCGCTTGTACTGTTTTTTCATGTTCAATTTCAGACTCCTTTTTTACAATTTATTCACAATTATTTCTACCACTTTCGCCAATATAATTATAGCATAAATCTACGAAATGTACAGTTTTTTTCAGTGATTTTTTGATGGCATTCCGTAAGATTTTTTGATTTTTGTTTTGTCTATTCTATACAAATTTGCAAATATTATTGTATATCCGTAATTTTTCTACAAATCTAAGACCGTTCATGTTCTTCTGAAAGCTGCAGAGCAGACAGAAAAATCCGTTCCCCCCATTCCGCCCGGAGAAACCGGGCAGGGGAGAACGGATCTGCTGAATCGCGTCTGTATTCTTTTGCGAGTAATAATTATATAAGGAACGGGGGCTGGAAAAAGATCGATTATCAGCTTTTGTTATTTCTGCTCATTCACAGCTTTAAAAATCAGATCTGCAATTTCCTGTGCAGTCAAGGGCTCTGTTGCAAAGCAAATCGTCAAGAAACTGGGATCGTCAAAAAGCTCCCAGGACGACTGGGAATTGCTTTTTGCAATTACTTCACCTGTGTCGGTGTTATAGGTGATTTGCGTACGGAGCTTTCCGTTTGCGGTTTTGTTTGTTTCTTTAGCGGCGGCTCTGATTTTTTTCATTTTAAGACCATGCTTGTTCAGCATGTTAAACTTCAGCATTTTCATCGATTCCTTTCATTGGTTATTATTGAGTTATCTTTTCCTTATCATATCACTATATTTGAAAGAATACAAGTACTTCTTTCTCATTTTCTCGATTCAGTTGCTTTGTTTTCCAGAGCCAGTGGACCGCACAGGGCGCGAATCCGAGCTTCCCAACCAAAGCCCAATCGCTATACGGAACCAATTGCGGCAAACAAGACGAGAATAAGGCGAAGAATGAGTGAGTACCCAGAGCGGTCTCACAGCTGGGAGGGGAAATGCTTCCGTAGTTCGCTGTTCGGAAAATCGAGCACGCGGCCCTTCTGAATGGTTACAATATGTAATATAATGTCGTTATGTCAACCTTTTTTCGTTTTTTTCGAAGATGCTACCTTCATTTGCGGGTTTTCCACGACTATGGGGAGAAATCAGCCGAAGCCCGGTGGATTCTGGCCCGGAGGCATGTGGAAAACCCTGTGGAAAGTGTGAAAAACTTTTATGCATTGGAATTACGCATGTGGTTTTTTGTTAACCTGAGGGGAATGATTCTGGAAAAAGAATTCTATTCTTGTGTGCTTCGGTAACACGAATTTCGTGTTTTAGATGGAAGCAAGAACCACATCAAGAACTTTAAAAAACCCTTGATACATTGTATTTGTTTATGTTATAATTCAACGGGCGCCTAAGGATTATAACATTTAGAATTGAGAATTATGAATGAAAAAAGAGATAAAGAGCCAAGGCCATACTAGCAGGAGTGTTACTTGCGGGATCGATTTGCGGAGCTATTACAACAAGCGCATATAATGTTTACAAGCTCTGTCCCGAGCGGTGCGGTAGCGGACCCCGGATGCGTATATAGAACTGCCAATCATTATGCCAGTGTGTCGCAACAAGCGACCTATCTTTACGGATACTCCTATGTTTTTTTGAAACGACATATGTCAAGTATTAACGAATAAAACCTTCTGGCGTACAGATTAGCCTGCATTGACTTCTGGGCGCTGTTTAATAGCTTTTGACTTTGGGAGACACATGATGAAGTACAAAATCAGATACACGACTGTCCTTCTGACGGGGATCTTTTGCATGATTCCTATTGTATGCACCCTGATGTTTCATCACCTCAATCTGACGGAAACATTAACCAGAATGGGGAGTGGCGGCTTCGGCCTTTCCAATACACTTATCAGAGTATATGGAACAATAACCACAGAGGATTTGCTCCAAACTGTAGACGCGCTTCCTTCATGCGTAGCAATCTATGTGGACGAGGAGCGTGAGGAGGGAACAATCCGGTATATCTATTACAATGACGGTTATGTGTATCTGCCGTTGAAAAGCGGAAGGTTTTTCAAGGCCTCTGACTTTTTTGAGGATTCTCCCGTTGCTGTTGTCGGAAAGAATCGGGAAAAGGATTGTTTCGTAGATGCCACAGGAAATCCTTTCATTATGGTCGACAATCAGGAATACAATGTAATTGGTGTGCTTGGATATGAACAGGCGACTGTCTTGGATGACATGATCTATTTGAATATGAATGCTCTAAAGATTTTAGAAAGCCCGATGCTTTTCTTGGACTGCTTGGGGGAGGAATCCTATGATCGGATTTCGGGGCAGCTGATTTATAAGCTTCAGGAGAAATCTGTACCTGCCGAGCAGATGGCCGGTAGCATGAGCTTCAGCGATTCCGTAATGCCGAAGATTGTTACGGCCCGTTGGTTTCTCGGCATTCTGGCTTGCTGTTTTATCTGCCTGTTGCTGGTTTCTATCCAGTGGCTCCATTCTCAGCGGCAGGAAGTGATCGTTCGAATGCTGGTGGGTGCGTCTGCTGTAGATATTGCATGGTTTATCTCTAAGAAATATTTGGGATTAGCATTCCTGTCGCTGATCGCGGGGGGCTTGTATTGCTTTACGGTCTTTCCTGCCTATATGGAAAACCTGCTTATGGGCTATGGACTTAGTATGGGCATTATCTTTGCCTTTTTGGTGATGTCACTCCATTATCTGCTGCGCTTAAACATTCAGGAGGGATTGAAATGAGCTTTTTGACATTTCAGTTCAAGAATATGATGTTTCTAATAAAGAAACGGAAATTTGTTTCTTTGCTGATGGTGTTTTTCATCATGACTGGTCTGCTGATCTTCGGGAAAATGATCGACCTGTCCGGAGAGGCAAAAACAAAGGCGAAAAAATATTAGGAGA
>JAFOKO010000006.1 GCA_017419715.1 Oscillospiraceae bacterium
ACCTCCTCCTCTTCCCCCGGAATCTCCCTGAAGCAGGAAGGCATCTCCACCTGCGCTGCTGCTGAGGTTCCCTGCGTCATCGTCAACATGATGCGCGGCGGCCCCGGCCTGGGCAACATTCAGGCTTCCCAGGGCGACTACTTCCAGGCCTGCAAGGGCGGCGGACACGGCGACTACCGCTGCGTGGTCTACGCTCCCTCCTCCATTCAGGAGACTTGTGACCTGATGCCCAAGGCATTCGACACAGCCGATACCTACCGCACCCCCGTCATCATTCTTGCCGACGGTCTGATCGGCCAGATGATGGAGCCCGTGGAGCTCAAGATGAACGACAACCCCACCATGCCCGAGAAGCCCTGGGCTTGCCAGGGTTGGGATCCCAAGGGGGAGCGTCCCCGCGCTGTGATCAACTCTCTGTACATTGAGACCGAGATTCTGGACGATCTGATGACCCGTCTGAACGCCCGCTATGACATGATCCGCGAGAAGGAAGTCATGGTGGAGAAGTACAAGACCGAGGGCGCACAGTTCGTGCTCTGCGCTTACGGCACCGTGGCGAGAGTCTGCAAGGCTGCTGTCCGCATTCTCGAAGAGAACGGCATCAAGTGCGGCCTGGTCCGGCCCATCACCCTGTGGCCCTTCCCCACGAAAGATGTGCATGATGTGATTGCACAGGATTCCGTCAAGGGCGCGCTGACCGTGGAGATCTCCAACGGCCAGATGGTGGAAGACATCCGTCTTGCCGTCAACGGCGAGAAGCCCGTGGACTTCATGGGCAAGGGCGGCAGCATCATTCCCACCGCGGAAGAGATTGCCGATCGCGTTATGGAAATCATGAGGAGGGCATAAGAGTATGGCGACTGTATTTCAGAAAACTCCCGTTTTGACGGATGTCCCGTTCCACTACTGCCCCGGCTGCGGTCACGGCATCGTGCACCGTCTGGTAGCTGAGGTCATTGAGGAACTGGGAATTCAGGAAAAATGCGCCGGTGTGGCCCCTGTCGGCTGCGCGGTGTTCATGTACAACTATATGAATGTGGATATGTATGAGGCTGCTCACGGTCGCGCTCCCGCAGTTGCCACCGGCTTCAAGCGGGTCCACCCCGACAAGTACATCTTCACCTATCAGGGCGACGGCGACCTGGCCTCCATCGGCACCGCTGAGATCGTCCACGCCGCCCACCGCGGTGAGAAGATCACCACGATCTTCATCAACAACGCCATCTACGGCATGACCGGCGGCCAGATGGCCCCCACCACTCTGGTGGGCCAGGTCACCACGACTTCTCCCTACGGCCGTCAGAAGGAACACTGCGGTGAGCCCATCCGGATCGCCGAAATGCTGGCCACCATCAACGGCTCTGCCTACATTGCCCGTACCGCGCTGAACAATGCCGCCAACATCCGCAAGACCAAGGCCGCCATCAAGAAGGCCTTTGAGATGCAGCTCGAGGGCAAGGGCTTTTCCCTGGTCGAAGTCCTCTCCCCCTGCCCCACCAACTGGGGCAAGTCTCCGGCGGAATCCATGGATTGGCTGCAGGACAACATGATCCCCTACTATCCTCTGGGCACTTTTAAGGAGGTATAAGTCATGGTTGAAAGAAATATTTTTGCAGGCTTTGGTGGCCAGGGCGTTCTGCTCATGGGCCAGCTGCTGGCAGCTGCCGGCATGAAGGAAGGCAAGAACACCTCCTGGATCCCCTCCTACGGCCCCGAGATGCGCGGCGGCACGGCCAACTGCTCCGTCATGCTCTCTGAGCAGGAGATCGACTCTCCTCTGGTTACCCGTCCTACCTCTCTGATCGTCATGAACCGTCCCTCTCTGGAGAAGTTTGAAGACGCTGTCGTCCCCGGCGGCTCTATCTTCGTCAACAGCTCCATGATCGACATCAAGGTCAAGCGCACCGATGTAAACGCCTACTATGTTCCCTGCACCGAGATCGCCACCGAGCTGGGCAACCCCAAGGTCTCCAATATGATCATGCTGGGTGCCTACATTGGCAAGTCCAAGTGCGTCGACATCGAGACCGTTCTGGAAGCCCTGCTGGAGAAGCTGGGCGAGCGCAAGGCCAAGCTGATTCCCCTGAACCGCGAAGCGCTGAAGCGCGGCGCATCCTGCATCGAATAATCAATTCGTAGGGGGCGGCGTCCCCGACGCCCCGAACCTGCCGCTGATCGGTTCGTCCGGGCTGTCGAGACGCCGGCCCCTACACACATAGGAGGAGACACCCCATGCCCCAATTCATTTCCGCCGCCGAGGCGGTGAAGCTGATCCGGGACGGAGACACCCTGATCTACAACAACTTCCTGGGTATGTACAACTGCGAGCAGTTGTCCATCGCCCTGAATGAGCGCTTCAAGGCCGAGGGCCATCCCAAGGATCTTACCATCTACTGCACCGCCGGTCTCGGCGGCTGGGCTCCCAACACGGCCTGTGAGCAGATCGTCACCCTGGGCGCGGTCAAAAAGCTCTATCTCAGCCACTACGCCTCCATGCCTGTCACGGCCCAGATGGTGCTGGACAATCAAATTGAGGCCTACAATCTGCCCTTTGGCGTCATGTCTCACGCGGTTCGCGCCGCTGCCGCCGGTCACGACTTTGTCATCTCCGACGCCGGTCTGAACCTCTTTGTCGACCCGAAGTACAAGGGCTATCAGCTCAACGAGCGCTCCAAGGAAGAGCTGGTCGACGAGATCTACATCAACGGCAAGCGCCACCTCAAGTATGCGACCCCGAAGCCTGATGTGGCTCTGATCAAAGCCAGCAGCGTGGACAGCCGCGGCAACATCTCCATGGAGAACGAGCCCGTTATCGGCGATCCCCTGTCCATTGCCCAGGCCACCAAGCGCCGCGGCGGCATCGTGATCGTCCAGGTGGAAAAGGTGCTGGACACCCCGCGCCGTCCCATCGAGGTCTCCATTCCCGCCGTCCTGGTGGACTATGTGTGCGTGACCCCGGAGCAGACCCAGATCCAGGGCATCTCCGGCTCGGATCCCAAGTTTGCCGGTGATGTTCCTATGACCGACGAGGTTCTGGTGGAGTACGCCAAGAGCCACGCTTCCACCAACCCCAAGGATCTGGCCAAGCAGCTCATCGCCCGCCGCGCTGCCAAGGAACTCAAGCCCGGCGATGTAGTCAACATCGGCGTCGGCGCGCCCGAGTTCGTCGCTGTGGAAGCCGCCCGTGTGGGCATGCTGCCCAAGGTCGCGTTGACCGTCGAGGCCGGTTCCATGAAGGGTCTGCCCATGGGTGGCCTGGCCTTTGGCGCCGCGATGGGCACACAGGCTGTCTGCACCACGGCTGAGCAATTCGACCTCTACGACGGCGGCGGCCTGGATATCTGCTTCATCGGCGCTTTGGAAGTGGACAAGGACGGCAATGTCAACGGCCATTACAACCCCAAGAAGCTTTCCGGCATCGGTGGCTTCATCAACATCACCCAGTTCACCCACCGTGTGGTCTTCTGCACAACCTTCTCAGCAGGCGGTCTGGAGATCACCCACGACGAAAACGGTCTGCACATCGTGAAGGAAGGCAAGTTCCTCAAGCTGGCCGATCATGTCACAGCCCTGAGCTTCTCCGCCCAGAACGCCCATGAGAACAAGCAGGAAGTCACCTATGTGACAGAGCGCTGCGTCTTCCAGCTGGGCGAGAAAGGCCTGGTGCTCACTGAAGTCGCCAAGGGCGTGGATGTCAAGAAGGACATTCTCGATCTGCTGCCCTTCCAGGTGGAGGTCGCGGCTGAGCTCAAGGAAATGGAGTTCTGATCTCTTCGCCGGCAAATTGCCGACACTACAAGCACACTCGGAGGTGTTTCATGTCTTATTCCGGCAACGCTTTGTCGGTGAAAATCGCCGACCAATTGACGGACTTGATTGCCCAGCACCGATTTCAACCCGGCGACAAGCTGCCCAGCGAGCCGGAGCTGGCCGAGGAGCTTCAAGTTAGCCGGACCACCCTGCGGGAGGCACTGCGGATTCTTTCCACCCGTGGGCTCGTGGAGGCGCGGCGTGGGATCGGAACCTTCGTGACCCAGAGCAAAAGCATTCACGCGGACTATGATGTGCTCAAGATCCAGAACACCAATGTCACCGCCAAGGAGCTCTATGAGATGCGTCTGATGTTCGAGCCGCAAGCCGCCTACTACGCCTGCCTTCGGGCCAGCGATGAGGAGCTGGAGACCATATTCCATTATGGAGAAATGGACGAACAGATGATCCTTCGTCGGGATCCGCTCTGGGATGAAATGGAACAGAAGTTTCACAATTCCATTGCCTCTGCCACCCACAACCAGTTCATCACGGCCCTGCTCCCCATCTTCAATAAAGCCATCCACAAGGGGATCATGCTGGCGAACGAATCTCCCCAGGTCTCAGAAATGACTCTCCACGACCACCGGGTCCTCATGCAGTACCTCCGGGACCGAAACCCCGAAGGGGCCAAGACTGCCATGTACCTGCACATCATCAACACCATGCGGGCATTTCAGATCCCGTTGGATTAACTCAAACTTCAATGATTTCATCAAAACAAAGGAGACAACCATCGTGAAAGGACTTACCATCACCAAAACCGAGCATCCCAAGGCAAAACCCGCGAAGGGCGCGAAGCTGGGCTTCGGCTCCGTCTTCACCGACCACATGCTGCTCATGGACTACACCCGCGGCCAGGGCTGGCACGACGCCCGCATCGTTCCCTACGGCCCCATCTCTCTGAGCCCCGCCGCCACAGTCTTCCACTATGCCCAGGAGACCTTCGAGGGCATGAAGGCTTACCGCGCCGAGGACGGCCGCATCCTGCTGTTCCGGCCCGAGGAGAACTTCAAGCGTCTGAATCAGTCCAACGAGCGTCTGTGCATCCCCGAGCTGGATGTGGATTTCTGCATTGAAACGCTGAAAGAGCTGGTCATGCTGGACAAGGACTGGATCCCTGAGGACAAGGAAGCCTCCCTGTACATCCGTCCCTTCGTCATCGGCAACGAGCCCAAGCTGGGCGTCAAGGAAGCCGACAACTA
>JAFOKO010000067.1 GCA_017419715.1 Oscillospiraceae bacterium
CTACCGAGTCCGTAGTGGACTTTCACCACCAAGTTGTCGCCCATGCCGGGCGCACCAGCAAACGACGGCAAGCAGCTGCTTGCCGTCGTTTATTGCCACTGGGAAGCGGAATCGGTGTACAGCGCTCATGTTCCTCTTACAAAAGCGCTTTCTGTAAGGTAAACGGTAAACCACATTATCTTTTTCTGGATTGATTTTGAAACGGGAATCCAAAACGAGGATACGGTGATATTTGACACACATCGATCGGGAGCAAAGGAAGCTGCCAGAAAGGTCCGGATGGACTGTCTTTCCTGTACATCTAAATAAGCTACAAACCGTCTCCCTCCGTCGGATCTTACGAAGGCAGACGGTTTGTTCCGCCATTACGGCTTCCACTTCCCCACCCTTGAAATAATTCACACGGCAGCTCCTTCGTGCGGAACAGGCTTGGATGGGTTACGACCTTCCCCAGCATCCATTCGCCGCACACAGCGGAGGGCCGCTCAAATAGATGTGAGATAATTGAGAGGTCGATCTCATGGGCGTTCCACATGACCAGCTCAGAATTAAGCTTTCGCAAATCGTTGAATCGTTAACATTTTTATGGTATAATATCGATACCGGGTTTTCGGGAAGCGTGCACGATACTGGATCCAAGAGGAGGAAATGCCATGCAGACTTTGATTGAGCTCTTTGATAAACGCCCGATTGCAAATGTACTGGGGACCGAGATGTTTCGGCCGGAGCGGACGGTTTTTCTCTGCGACAAAGAGATCTCGGAGAACCGCGAGCTGCAGCAGAAGCTGAAGAACTATTTCAAGCAGCGGGGGCTTAAGACTCAGATCCAGTTCCGGGAGACGGCGACGCTGAACGCCGCTTCGGTCAAGCGGGCACTGGAGGCCGTGGTGAAGCAGTACCCGGACTGTGCCCTGGACATCTCGGGCGGTTCGGACGCGGCGCTGTTTGCAGGAGGCCTGCTCTGCGCCGAGCAGCCGCTTCCGGTATTCACCTACTCCAGAAAGCGCAACACCTTTTTTGATATCCAGAACGCGCCGTTCGCACACGATGTGCGCTGCGATGTGCTGCTCTCCGCCCCGGACTGCTTCGCCGCCGCTGGCGGCTCAGTTCGGCAAGGCAGAGTGGACAACGCGGTTTTGGATCAGTACACCGGGCAGATCAACGGCTTTTTCGCATTATTTTTGAAGCATCGGCGCCAATGGCAGAAGCTCGTCTCCTACCTCCAGCGGGTCTCCCCGACGCCCAGAGAGGGAACGCCCTCGCTCTTTGTTGACGCGCCCTGGCAGGTCAATGGCGACCGGGGCATGCTCACCGCCAACGAGGAGGCGCTGCGGGATCTGGCTGAATTGGGTTTTTTGCGGGAACTGGAGCTTCAGCCAGAGAAGCAGGTGCGCTTTTCCTTTGCCGACGGACAGATCCGCACCTGGCTGCGCGATGTGGGCAGCGTGCTGGAGCTCTATGTCTGGAAGGCCTGCGTCGGGAGTAGGCTCTATCAAGATGTGCGCGTTAGCGTCGTGGTGGACTGGGAGGGGCGTAACACCCGGGACGGCGTTAGCAATGAGATCGATGTCGTCGCGGTCCGGGGCATCAGACCCGTATTCATCAGCTGCAAGACTTGCGAGATCCACACGGAAGCTCTCAACGAGCTGGCGATCCTGCGGGACCGCTTCGGCGGCGAGGTGGCAAGGGCGATCATCGTGAGCGCCGAGCGGGCCAGCACCGTCACAAGAAACCGCGCCGCCGAGCTGGACATCGAGGTGATCGACCTGGACGAGCTCGACCCGGAACAGCTGAGCAAACGCATCCAATGAACTACCCCGCCTCCAGGTGAACCGGGGCTTTGTTCTTTGAGATGGACGATTGGTTTTTACGCTTTTCGCTTTTTTCTACCCACACTTTTTCTCTTCCTCCGCTGCGGTCGCGTACAGCTTGACGCGGATCGGATCACCATCCTCGTCGGATAGCTTGATCTTGTTTCCGGTCTGCTGAATGCCGATAGCGTTCAGCTTCGCCTGCAGTTCTGATTACGGCATTTTCCTGTTTGCTATACTTAATGACCCGCCCCACCGGACGAAGACGACATGCCTTCCTCCGGTGGGATTTCCATATTGATATTGCCGTCCTTCTTCATTCTATTCCCCAACCTCAACGACTTCTGATTAAACCGCATGACTTTTGGATCGGACAGCACGCAACTGCATCGTTTTCCGTCAGCCTGCGAATCAGCAGGCGTTCCGTTTCAATCCTCGTTCTGTTCCCATGTCCAGCTTTCGACCATGTAGCTCAGCTCTTCCCGCAGTTCCTCGCTGAATCCATCCAAATTCTGGATCGTGATGATTCCATGACGCAGGAGCAACAACAGATTCATCCGCATGTTGGATCGGCTCATATCCCCCAGCATAACGCCCGGGCTGTGTTTGTCCTGTTTCAAACGATTCCACAGAGCCCAGAATTTATCAGAGGACTGCTCATTTCCGTTCAGTAAGGCTTTATACTCCTCGACCAGTTTTCCCATATAGGCTTCCTGCCAATCGGGGACGCGGTTGCGAAACAGCTTCCAGTCTTTTTCGTTGACTCGCTTCATGATGCTATCTCCTTTTTTCAGTATGGCTGATCGTTTAACACATACAGTGCCAATAACGGCGCTTGGGACAGGTCGGTCTTGTGTTTCCGATTCTTCACCTACCCAAGTCGTTCCACTTCCTGCACGAGCAGCGGAATCGTCTGCGCCATATTTTGCGCTGCGAATACCAGACAGTCCTGTGCCCTTGCTTAAGCAGAGCGAATCAGACTGTAATCCGCAAACAGCGTTCCGCTGTATTTTCGATTTGCGCCGGCAAAAACTTGTGCAGCGGCTTCGATGAAGAAATCTACGCTGTTTGTCAGATAACGCCTCAGCAGAAGAGGAAGCACGGAGTCTTCCATCTCCAGCGCATGTTGGATAATGGTATCTCTGCAAAGGATTTCCCGATTCTTGCGAAGTGCTTCGACGATCTCCTCTGCTGTTTGCAGTTTCATAATTTGTTCATTTTCCGCCGTGATTTGGTTTTTTCTTTCCTGTGAAAGCAGCATGGAGGTCTGCTCGTCAAAGATAATCTCAGAAGCTACTCCAAGCTTCAGTTCTGCCATCTGAAAGAAGGAAAGGCGTGCGAAGGATCGCTTATCCAGCGGGTGCGCCTTGAAATATGATTTTGGTATTTTGTTTTTCTCATTGCTCATGGCTTTTCGGCCTCTGTTATCTAATTGTTACAGTCCAGTTATCTCCCGAAACCAAATACTGAAACTCTGTCAGCTCCGGCGTGTTCATCACTTTCAGAAGATCGTCAAAATCATCAACGGTTTTTACTGTGGAAAGGTCGCTGTACTTGATCCATTCCATTTGGCCTTCCTCGGATGAGATAAGATTACCTGACCACCGCGTAGCCTTAAACAGCAGGACAACATATCTGCCATTCTCTATTGGAAACTGTTTTACTCCAACCAATCTCGGATCAAGGATCTTTAGACCGGTTTCTTCTTTCATCTCGCGGATCACTGCATCCACAAAAGATTCTCCGGGTTCCACATGCCCGCCCGGCAGTGCGTATCCTCGCCAGTCTTTCTTGACTCTGTTTTGAAGCAGTATTTTATCGCCGTCTTCGATCAGGCATAATACTGTCAGTTCCACATTCTCTGTTCTGTTCATAGAATCATCCTCGCACATGGGTATCGGTTATTCCGCATCAATCTGATAGGAATACCACTCGTCCGATACTCTATGAAATCCAACTGCTTCAAACGCCTTTTGGCTCTGCGTATTGAAGGAGTAGATATTCGCCTTTACCTCTTTCAGGCCCTTTTCTTTCGCAAGCGCAAGCATATTGACAATGCATCTGCGTCCGATGTGAAGGTTCTGGTACTCCTTACAAACAACAATACTGATCTCCGCATTGTCTCGAAGGGAAACATCCCCGACAAGCGCGCCGCGGTACTGGATATAATAACAATCTCCATGCGTACTCAAATAAGTATACATGCTATTCAACAAATCCAGATCATAGGCGTGGTCGATGTTATCAACCTGTTTGCACACATCAAGGTCCTGATACCAGACAAGGGCAATGTCAGGATTTGGGTAATAAGGAATCAGTGTAATTTCTTGATCAACAATTCTCTCTTTCATTTGTTGTCCTCTGCTATTAGAAATTCATAATGCCAGCGACAGAATACCGGCACAGTATGAAATCCTCGTAAAAGCGAGTGTGGGAAAAGCTTTCCTTAATTCATCCACGACGAAGTAGATTTCATCATCATCCCATTCGTCACCCGCGTCTTTCCGGCACTGTTCCAACTGGCTTCGGTTGTCAAAGGCCACGTCGCCAATTAGAATTCGTCCACCGGGGTTCAAATAATCCTGCAAAGTACGCAGGAAGGAAACCTTCTGTTCATCGGTTAGATGATGCAAGGAGTAGGTCGCCACGACGAAATCATAGTTCTGTGCTAAGAGCGGCTCCACCAATCCCTGTGTGAAATCGCCCTGATAAAGATGAGAGTTGGGCATCTTTTCGGAAGCCAGCTCAATCATCCGCGCTGAAAAGTCCTGGCCATAGATCGTGCAACCATTTTCGTACAGCTTTGTTGTGAGCGTTCCGGTGCCGAAGCCGATGTCCAGAACAACGGCGTTTGGCTTTTTCATGACTGTCTGAAAAATGGTCCCCAGCACGGCCTTGTACCCAGCAAATGGGTATGTATTCCCCTCGTCGGACAGGCCGACGCTCTTGTCGTAGCCGTCCGCCCAGAGGTCAAATCCGGTTTGATTCAGCATGGTTTTCCCCCACATTTCTTCTAAGTAGGATGCGCTGCTTATAACAGCTTTTCTGCCCATTCCGTCTCTTTGAAGCCGATAAGGACAAAACCCTCGCCGATCAGCAGGGGCCGCTTGACCAGCAACCCGTCAGAGGCCAGCAGGCGGAGTTGCTCGTCCTCGCTCATGTTTGGCAGCTCCTTGGAAAGCTCCTGCTCCCGATACTGGATGCCGCTGGTGTTGAAAAAGCGCTTCAGGGGCAGTCCGCTCACGGCGTAGTACCGGCGCAGGGTTTCCTCATCCGGGTGATTGTTTTTGATGTCAATAACCTGATGCTCGATCCTATGCGACTCCAGCCATTGCAGAGCCTTTTTGCAGGTGGAGCATTTGCTGTAGCAATAAACCTGTAGCATAGATTCTCTTCTCCCCTCTGTAATTTCTTTGTAAAGCAGACAATTCGATTCGCTTCTGTGAAGCCCAGGATTTGATGAAAGCGCTGACTGTCTGCGTTTGTCAACTCGCAGTCGCTGGTGAACTCCGCGCAGCCCTTGGAGCGTGCCCATTCCTCACAAGCAGCAAGCAGCGCCTTTGCTGTACCTTTTCGGCGGCAGCATTCCTCTACATAGATTCCTTCCAAATAACCCACCGGGCTGGTGGAAGTACCCTCTACATAATCGTGCCGAAGCTGGCATTGAGCAAAACCGATGACCTTGTCTGCTTGGTATTCATTTTATGTCGCTTTTCTCCATGTTCATATGCTTTTTCCAATATTCTACCACAAAAAATCGTCTGTTTCAATATGTAAGCGTAAAACCTGAGGGCGGGTTGAAGTAAAAGCATCCGAAAGCACCTGGTCATTCTCAATGGTGTTTTCAAGGAAGCTGTAGCCATGGGTGAGTTGGCGTATTATCCTTGCGCCGGTGTAACGGTCTCAGCAAAGCAGGACGAGCATTTTGAAGGAACGGCCTACGAAATCAGCACGGCCAAGAAACTTTTGGTCGCGGTGCAGGGCGACCCCATCGAGCCTGCGGTATATCTGGGGCTCTTCCTCGGTCTGCGGCGCTCGGAGGTAGTGGGTCTGCGCTGGAAGGACATGGACATGGAAAACGGGATCGTTCACATCCGAAACACGGTCGTCCGGTTCCGCACGGTATCGGAGCAGGAGAAGACCAAGAGCAAGGCCAGCAAGCGGGATCTGTTCATGCCGGACGCGCTCAAGGCGTATCTGCAAAAGCTTTGGGAAAAGCAGGAAGAGGATCGGAAGCTCACGGGGTGGAAATACTCCGGCGACGAGCACCTCTGCCAATGGCCGGATGGCACGACCTATCTGCGGGAATATGTGAGCAGACGCTTTGAGAAGGTGCTCCGTCAAAACAATCTTCCGAAGATCCGCTTCCACGAACTGCGGCACACGGCAGGCAGCATTCTGGTCAACGGCGGCCATACGATCAAGCAGGTGCAGGAGTTTCTCGGCCTTGAGAAAGCGTCTACCACGCTTGATATTTACACGCACATCTCACTGGAGGGCAAGAAAAACACTGCGCAGGTGCTCGGCGATTTGCTTGCTTAGATCTACACTGCAAAAGTCGATTTTTCTCTTGAAAAAAGTTGTTAGATGTTTTGTTAGATGTTCGGGCTTCTGGCAAGCCTGGCTGTGATCGCGCAGCCGCAAAAAGTCAGAAAAACACCCGAAATCTCACGATTTCGGGTGTTTTTCTTGGTGCGCGAGGCGGGACTTGAACCCGCATGCCCGGAATGAGCACTAGAACCTGAATCTAGCGAGTCTACCAATTCCACCACTCGCGCATGTCTTGCGGTCTCTCGACTGCTCCGATATATTAGCACAGATCGGCTCGTTTGTCAACTGTTTTTTCAGTTTTTCGCTCTGTTTTTTCACTTTTGGTTGATCTCTTCATATTCGTTGCAATGATCGGACCTGGGTGAGGCAAGTGCACCATGCGCTGATTATAGCGGACAAGCAGAAGTGGGAACCAGGCGTTGCCTGGTCCCCGCAAGAAAACAAACTGCAGGTCTAAGCGGTACTTGAACTTGGAGCATCACGAAGTATATCTGGTCTCTCATGCCTTTTTCAAGTGTAATCCTCGCTTTGCGAGGAGCAACTTTTTCTATAATACTCGCAATCCCTTAGGGTAGTGGTTCTTTAATACCCCAACGGAGCCCTTTCCCCAGCCCAGGCTGAAGCCATCCACGCGCACCAGGGTCCAGCCCCGGGCTTGGGTGGGAATGGTTTCCCCCCGAAGGTAGGCGGCGCAAGACGGGTCCTCTGCTTGCAGCTCATGGCAAGAGGAGGCCTCCCCGGCCCACAATGCCAGGGCATGGGCCGGGATTGCCAGGTCCTTGCGCAACTCCGCCAATTCCAGCCCGGGGCGAAGGACCTTGATCCCGCGTAGGGAGGGCGTCTCGACGGGCGCCAAAAAGACCCGTTCGCCAAACTGGAGCGGGATGCCGGCAGGCAACACAAGTCCCAGCTCCTGCAGCAGGGCGGAAAGCGGCTTGGGAAGCTGGGTGCCTGTCTGTGCGGGAAGGGCCGCGCCAGCTTCTTCTCCCTGCCGATGCAAAACTGCCGCAAAGTGCCCCTCGCCCCGGAGGCGGTGGGGCCAGAGCCGGAAGCTTCCGGCCAGAGCGGAATTGCCATTTGCCCATTCCGGGCGTCCGGGCGCAAATGCCGGGGCGGAACCCTTTTCCACAGAAAAATCCGGGTGCCGTTCCAGAAATGCCGCCACCGAGCCCTCGTTTTCCTCCGGCGAGAAGGTACAGGTGGAGTACACCAGCCTGCCGCCCGGGCGGAGCATTTCCGCCGCGCTGTCTAGGATCTCCGCCTGCCGTCTTGCGCACATACGCACGGTTTCCGGACTCCAGTCCTCCCCCGCCGCATCGTGCTTGCGGAACATGCCCTCCCCGGAGCAAGGTGCATCCACCAGGACCCTGTCGAACCAGAGCGCGAAGCGTTCCGCCAGCCGGGCCGGATGCTCGTTGAGCACGAGAGCGTTGGCAATGCCCAGGCGCTCCACATTGGAGGCCAGGATCACGGCCCGCTTGGGGTGGATCTCGTTGCACACCAGGATTCCTCTGCCCTGCATCTTGCCAGCCAGTTGGGTCGTCTTGCCCCCGGGAGCGGCACAGAGATCCAGCACGCGTTCCCCAGGCTGGGGATCCAGCAGCTCGGCGGGCGCCATAGCGGAAGGCTCCTGCAGATAGTAGGCCCCGGCAGCGTGCCAGGGATGCAGGCCCGGGCGGGTCTCCGGGTCATAATAATAGCCCGTAGGACACCAGGGCACCGGAATGCAGCGGTAGGCTGCAAGCAGCTTGTTGAAGCTCTCGTTTTCTTTCCGGCATCCCGTTTTCAGAGGGTTCCTTCGTAAGCCCACGGCCCGGGGCTGCTCCAGCGCCTGCAGAAAGGCGTCATACTCCGGCCCCAGCAAATGTTTCATTTTTTCGCAAAATGGATCGGGCAGCATAGCCTCAGCTCCTGGTCTTTGGTTGCGTTCAGCTGGCCTCTACCTTCGGCAGGGGGCTGAGCACAATATTCTCGTAATCAATGGTCCCCGGGTGTTCCTTCAGCATCGAATCCAGCAGCTCGTACAGCTTTTCCGTGCGAATGCTCTGCTCCGCCTTGCTCTTCCAGTAGTAGGTATCGGTTTTGGAAACAAAATACATAATGTGGAAGCCATAGGAGGTCTCTACGATCCCGGTATCTCCGGGCTGGCGGGCGGGATCAAAACACCAATCGTTGAAGGTCTGGACCATCTGTCCGGGGTAGACATCCTCATACAGACCGCCGTTGTCCTTGGAACCGGGGTCCTCAGAGTTTGCTGCCGCAAGCTGTGCGAAGGCCTCCTCCGAGGGGCTCTCCTCGAAGGTGGCCAAAAGCTCCCCTGCTTTGGTCTTGGCCACTTCTCTGGCTGCAGCGGCTTTCTCTTCGCTCGCGCCTTCCGCGACATCCGGAGTGATCAACACATGACGGACATTGACATTGGGTTGATCCTTGCCAACCCCGGCAAATTCCTCGGGATGGGCGTCGTAGTAGTCATTCATCTCCTGCTCTGTGGCCGTGATGCCCTGATACAGGCTGTTCTCATAGGACATGGCATAGTAGTAGAACTTCAGATAGCGCTCATAGTCTTCATACCGGACGCTGGGGCCGAAGTTGCCCTGCACAAAAGCGTCGATAGAATCATAGCCGTAGGTCGCATAGCTTGTCTGCAGATTCTGCATCGCGGATTCCATCTGCTCCTGATCCGCCTGGGACATGGTATAGCCCTCGGCGCTGGCCTTGGCAGTCAGGGAGGCAAACTGCTGGAAGTCCTCACAGCTGGCCATCAGGAAGTATTGCTCCCAGGTGAGATCTCCCACTGTGGAGGTTTGCTCATACAGAGGCTTGCTCGCGTCCAGCATGCCCAGCATCGCCATCATATAGCCGTTTTCATTCATGAAATTGTAGTATTGCATCGTATAGAAGATCTGGGCGTCCCGGTTCGTCATGCTGTAGTCGTCACAGGTCGCCACGGTCTGGTCCAGGCGGGGATCGTCGACGGTGATGCTCTCATCCGTATAGACGGCCTTGGTCTTTGCGGCGGTCATTTCCGGGGTCTCCGTCGTGTTGGAGCCAGTGGCAGCGGTGGTCCCAGTCCCTTCGGGGCTTGTCTCCGTTCCAGTGCCCTCCGGCGCTGCCGTTGTAATGGGCGGCTGCGTCTGCGCGGGTTCATCGGAGCGCTTGACGATGGCGCGGACGCCAAAATAGAGGCCGACTGCAGCGGCCAGGGCAAGCAGAATGCCCAGCGCAAGCCACAGTGCGCGGTTCTTGTTTTTGCTTTCCTTCATGTTTACAACTCACTCTCCATTTCAAAATGTTTGGGTCTCACTTTATGGAGCATAATACCATATTTTTTTCCAAGATTCAATGAGATTTTTTATAATTTTCCGTAAATTGGGGCTACAGAGGCAGCATTCCACAAAATATGGCCAGTCGACAAAAAGCGTGCTTGTTTTTTGTACGAAGTTTTAACAGTTCCACCGCTTGTTCCGGGCCGAAACTTGTGCTATAATGGTGCGTACTGTCATTTGGAGGTGAAACGGATGTCTGAGGTGATCTTGTCGACAGAAACGATCCGCAAGCTGCTGGGCGCGGGGAATGGAGACAGCGCCCTGCTCTATCTCTGCCGCACCGCAAAGCTGAGCGATGTGGCAACAGGGTTCTCCGAAGCCCGGCTGGAGTGCGCGGCATCCCTGCTGCGGCAGCTGGGACTGGATGATAGCCAAGATCCCCGCTTCCAGCAATCTGCCCAGCGTCCGGAATACACAGAGCAGGATATTCAGCGACAAATGGAAGCGCCCGGCAGCAGCTTTAAGCGCTTTGTGGGCGAGGTCCAGCGCTGTCTCGGCCGGGGTCTGAACGGTGAGGAATTGAAGATACTCCTTGCCGTGCAAGACTATCTGGGCTTGCCGGTGGAAGTGTTGAATGTACTGATCCACTACTGTGTAGAACGAAATCGCTCTCGCGGCGCGGGCCGTATGCCCTCCATGCGGAGCATCGAAAACGAGGCCTATCGCTGGGCCGACTTGCAGATCAACACATTGGAAAAGGCTGCCGCCTATATTCAGCATGAGGCAAGCCGCAAGAACCGAGTTGGTGAGCTCTGCCGGCTTCTGGGCATCACAGGCCGCCGCCTCACGCCTGCAGAGGATCGCTATCTCCAGGCCTGGGTGGACATGGGCTTCACCGACGACGCCATCAGCCTGGCCTATGAAAAGACCTGCGAAAACACCGGCGGTCTTACCTGGAAATATATGAACCGGATCTTGGAGAGTTGGAACCAGCAGGGGCTCTACACCGCCGATCAGGCAAACGCCCTGGATCGCAAGCCTGCAGCCCGTAAGGGCGGTTATCAGCGCCACGGCGACGCGCCCAGCCCCGGCATGGTGGACGCCGCCCGCCAGATGCTGGAGGAGGATTGACTATGGCTTATACCAATACCGTTCTAACCCGTGCCAGGGCCCGGCTCCGGCAGGACAACGAGCGCAAACGGGCAGAATACGAAGACCATTTGGGCAAGGCCTACGCTCTTCGGCCCCGTCTTCGGGAAATCGACCGCGCCCTGCGGAGCACCACGGCCCGGGCGGCTGCCCTGCTCTTCCAGCATGACACAGATCGGACGGCGGAGCTGGCCCGTCTGCGAGAAGAGAATCAAAAGCTGCAAGACGAGCGCCAGTGGATCCTGGACGAGGCGGAGCTGCCCGACGGCTATCTGGACGACAGCCCGGTCTGCACGCTCTGCAGCGGGACGGGCTATATCGGCTCGAGGATGTGTGAATGTCTGCAGGAGCTCTGCCGCCAGGAGCAGAAACGGGAGCTGGCCTCCCTGCTGCCCACAGGGCGGGAGCGCTTTGACAACTTTTCCATGGAGGTCTACCCGGAGCGCTTCTATCCCGAGTTGGGGATGTCCGCCCGGACCCTGATGCAGAAGAACCTGAACTACTGCAAAAAATATGCTATGGAGTTTCAGCCGGGGGCGAGAAGCCTGCTCTTCTCCGGCGCTACAGGCCTGGGCAAGACCTTTCTTTCCGCCTGCATTGCAAGGCAGGTGGCCGAAGGCGGGCACAGCGTGGTCTACGCCACGGCGGGCAAGCTGTTTTCAGACTATGAGGCCGTCAAATTTGAGCGGGCCGAACCGGAAAGCTTGCGCGACTACCGGGATTGCGACCTGCTGATCATCGATGATCTGGGCACAGAGATGACCACGGAGTTTGTCAAAGCTGCCCTCTACGAGATCGTCAACTCTCGGCTGCTGGAACGCAAGACCACCGTCATCTCCACCAACCTCAACGAGCAGGATCTGGAGGAGCGCTACGGCGGGCAGATTGCGTCCCGCCTGCAAGGCAGCTATCGCGTTCTGTATTTCCTGGGCGACGATATCCGTAGGCTTCGGAAGATCAAGCAAAACGAAGAGCGGACTGCAAGAGTTTGATGCGTGATCCACGGAAAGGAAGCCAACATGCTGATTCGGCCATTCCCCCCCAGCGCAAGGAAGCGCGTATCATTCTGGAAGTCTTTGCCAAGGCCTTTGAATACGATCGAATCAACGCCGAGCGGGAGGTCAATCTGCTGATTGCAGATTACCACGACGGTTTCTGCACGATACGCCGGGATATGATCGTCAAACAACCGCTGGCCAAAGATAGCGCAAATGATTGGCGCGTCAAGCCGGAATCGCTGGAATAAAAAGCGCATTGTCCCCAAGCAGGTCTCCCCTGCCGCGGGACAATGCGCTTAAATTATTGTTTACTTTGCGCAAGCCATTGCTCAAAAGGGATCTCTTTTAGCACCACCCGGCGGAGAAAAGCAAACAAAAAAGCTTCACCTCGGTCACGAAGCAGGGTCAAGAGAAATTCCATCTTCCGGTAGGTATCCGGGTGCAGGAGTTCTGAGGCGTGTTCGCGGTAGAGATAGGCCAGTGCGTCGCCGTCGGTGTAGTCCTTGCCCCGGTAGACCTTGGAGGCCGCGATGCGATCCATGACGGATTCCACCAGATAGCAGGTGGGCATGGGAACCGGCTGATAGGCATGGCCCCCCGGAGGCACATCAGACCAGTATTCGTAGTGGTGCTTGTTGCGGCCCTTGTGGTGCATCCAGGCGGTAGAGTATCCCTCTGCTTCTCTGGCCCTGGCGTTGGGGCTTCGGGTGCCCTGGTAGTATTTCGCTCCCTGCCAGAACTCCGTGGGCGAATACTTGCTTAAATCGTGGCAGAGGCCCTGGCGGATCAGCCCCACGCGGAAGCAGTTCATCATGACCATGTGGCGATGCTTTGTAATCGTGCAAAAATGCTTGATGGGGTGCATTTCTATCCCCTCTTTACCCGCTTTTTGATCTGCTGCAGCTCCTTTAGCATCTTGAAGGTATCCCGCAAGACATTGACCTTGGAGGCCCGGTGATTGACGATCGTCACCGGCATTTCCAGGATCTTATAGCCGAACTTTTGGGCCCAGAGAATCGTCTCAAAGTCAAAGGCAAAGCCTTTGGTCTCCGTGCGGGAGAAAATGGCATGCGCCGCATCCCCTCGGTAGGCCTTGCAGCCGCACTGGGAATCGGACAGGCGAAAGCCGCCCGCCACATTCAATACCTTAATGTAGGTCTTGGAGGCCAACTTGCGGATCGCGGTGTAGCCGGCATAGCCCTCCGGATGGAGGGGGCGGGAGCCGATGACCATGGATGCCTCCGGGTGGTCCTCGAACAGCTTCGCGGCCTGGGCGATCACATCTGTGCCATAGGCCACATCAGCGTCCAGAAACATCCGGACATCGCCTATGGCTGCCAGCATGCCGGTCTTTACAGCGTTGCCCTTCCCCTGGTTGGGGGTGTAGCGGATCACCTGAGTATTGGGCAGGCGCATCGCCTCCACCTTTGCGCTGCAGTCGTCGGAAGAGCCGTCGTCCACAAAAAGCAGCTCCCAGGAATCAAAGGTTTTGGAGAGATAGTCGGTATAGGTTTTTGCAGTGGCCTCGATGATGGAAGCCTCATTGTACATAGGGACGATCAAGGAAAGTTTCATAATCTCAGTCCTTTTCTCAAAACAGCAACATCATGAGCCCGCCCAGAAGAGGCAGGTGCAGGAGGAAGATATAGAGGGAATTTCTGCCACACCAGCAAATAAAGCGAAGGATCGGATTCGCTGTGTTGACGCGGGGCAGCAGGGTCTTTTTCTCCGGGTAAAGCGCCCGGCCCAGGAGGATGCCCAGACAGAACCAACCCAGATGAGGCAGGATCGGAAAATAATCGCCGGAGGCAAAGCCGGGATAACGAAGGCCCAGAGGAAACAGGTATTTGCAGGACACCATCACCGGCTGAAGCTGAAACCAAAAGCCCAGGGTCACAAACAGCAAGCCCAAGGGAAGCAGCGCGGCATTCGGGATCTTTTTCAGCAGAGGGTAGAGCATCATGCAGCAGCCCAACAGGTGCAAAACCCCAAAGCGAATGATCATACTCTTGTCCAGCCAGCCCTGGCTCATCGCTCCGTAGGAGCCAAGCGTCAACAGCATGCCGCCCGCAAAAACCAGCACGCCCCGCCGAAAGCTCCGGCTGCCCAGGGTGGCGGAGAGGCCGGAGAGCAGCACGAACAGCGTTCCTCCGTATTGGATGACAAAGCGAACCAGCTTCGGCAGGGAAAACAGGTGCAGCAGACTGGTGGAATAGAACAGAGTGTGCGCGATGATAACACAGAGGATCAGAAAGCCGCGCAAAGCGTCGATCTCCCAGATCCGGTTTCCAGCTTTTTTCATGTCTGCCCCTCGGCGTTCGCCTCTTCCTCCAAGACCCGGTAGGCCACCTTGCCCACCAGGGTCTTGGGCAGCTCGTCCCGGAACTCGATGGCATAGGGGACCGCGTATTTGACGATATTTTTCCGGCAATGTTCCATCAATTCCTGCCGAATCTCCTCGGAGGGCTGATATTCCGGCCGCAAGACCACAAAGGCCTTGACCTTCTGCATTTTGTAGGAATCCTTCACGCCAACGACACAGGAATAGAGCACCTTTTCGTGGCCGTCAATAACATTTTCCACCTGGCTGGGGTAGACATTGTAGCCGGAAGTGATGATCATGCGCTTGATCCGCTGGCGGAAATAGACGAAACCGTCCGCGTCCATGGTGCCCAGGTCGCCGGTATGGCACCAGGTCCGGCCGTCGGCATGGTGGCGGAGAGTCTGGGCGGTCTCCGCCGGATTGTCGATATAGCACATCATGACGGAGGGGCCGGAGATGCAGATCTCCCCCTCTTCATCGGGCCCGAGTGCTTCCTCGGTGCCGGGCTTGACGATCTTGTACCAGGTATCCGGGAAAGGAATGCCGATGGAGCCGGAACGGGCATAGTCTTTTGGCGTTAGGCAGGAGGCGGTGACGCACTCGGTGGTGCCATAGCCCTCCCGAATCTGGATCTTCGCATGGTGGGCCTTCAGGAAATCGTCCACCTTGCGCTTGAGCTCCACAGAGAGCGAATCGCCGCCGGAGAACATACCGTCCAGAAAGCTTAGATCGGCGTTTTCCAGCAGATTTGTCCGCAACAGCGCCTCGAAAAGCGTGGGCACGCCGGGGATCAGATTGGGCTGTTTTTTCAGCAGAAGCTGGGCGTAGGTCTTGACATTGAACTGGGGCACCAGAATACAGCATGCGCCGCCCACCAGGGCGGTGTGGATCCCAATGCCAAGGCCGAAGCCGTGGAACACTGGCATGACGGAGAGCATTTTCTTCCCCACGATATTGGGAAGCCCCGAGGCTGCGATGGTCTGCAGCGCCGTGGCGTTGAAGTTGGCGGAGGACAGAAGGATGCCCTTTGTGGTACCGGTGGTGCCGCCGGAATAGAGAATGGATGCGCCTTCGAGATGGCTCATTTCATCCGGGGGAAGCGTTTGGACGCTCTCCCCGGCGTGCAGGAAGTCCTTCCAACGCACATAGTCCCCATCCTTGGGCAGCTTGGGGATCTTCCGGGCCGCCTTGCTGGCGGGATAGAGCAGCCTCAGCGGCGCGGGCAGCTCGTCGCGGATGAAGGCGATCAAGAACTTGACCGGGTGATCCAGCCGGTCACGGATCTCTTCCAGCTTTGGATAGAACTGATCCAGCGTCAAAATTGCCTTCGAGCGGGAGAAGTTCAGATAGAAGGCGATCTCCGCCGGGGCAGAGAGCGGATGAATCATATTGGACACCGCACCGATGCGGCTCAAAGCATAGAAGGTATCCACGGCCTGGGGCGTGTTCGGCATGCAGATCGTGACCCGGTCTCCCCTGCCGATCCCCAGGGCATGTAGCGCACGGGCTGTGCGTTCCACCCGGTCCATAAACCGGGCATAGCTGGTCTGCTTGCCCATGAACTCATAGGCCACCAGCTCAGGGTGTGCCCGGGCGGTATCGCGGACGATCTGGTAGATCGTCTTCGAAGGATAATCCAAATGTGCCGGCATGTCGCCATAATACTGCAACCAGGGCGCCTGCACGGAAAGGCTCATATTAGCTTCAACTCGCTTTTCAAATCTCATCACTTTGCGGCAGTCATTCTATTCATCGCATATTATACGACAGGAAGCGTAGAATTGCAAGCAGTTTTACACTTCCCATCACGAATTGTTGCTGTATCGTGTTCAGTTTGGATCTCTATGGTTCTTCGCTTCGGTGAGCAATCGGTCCCGCAGCAGCAGATAGCGTTCATATTTCTCCTGCTTGGAGAAATGCTCCTCCCTGCTTTGCAAAACAGCGTTGGAGTAGTCCAGGATCACGCCGCCAAACTGCTCGGAGGTCAAATCGAAGACGCTGCCGCAGACCTCGTTGAAGCAGTGGAAACCGCCTTCCGGCAAGGGGATCCCCCACACCGTGCCGCCGAACAGATCCTGGGCCAGGAAGGCCGTAACGGAGCACTGGCCCAAGGTGGGATTCTCCGTATTCCAGCGCCCACGCATCCGTGGGGCGCAAGTTTCGGCGCACCAGCACGCCAGCAGGGCGTCGTAGAGCGCCTGGGGCGTGGAAATGCCAGGCAAATCGCTTTTCAGTTGGGGAAAAGGAAAGCTATTACAATAAAACATCTTAGAACTCTCTCATTTCTTTTCTATCAAACAGTTCTGCACAATCATATCACAGGGATGCCAGCCTTGCAAGCTTTGCCCTTGAAAAAGTTTTTAAAAAAAGATATACTTTTGATGTAAACTTTCTCCGGAGTTTCCGTCAATTAGGGTGAAGCGGTTCTCAAGATGGGCTGCACGCCGGCGCAGTACTGCATGAGGACCAAGAAAACAGGTAAAAAAAAGAGGAGGCTCAATGCCTTGAACGACGAACAGATCATCGACTTATTTTGGGCCAGAGACGAGAAGGCCATTCTGGAAACCGATCGTTCCTATGGAAGCCATTGCCGCAGCGTGTCCAAGCGCATATTGAACAGTGCCGAAGACGCGGAAGAATGCGTCAATGACAGCTATCTCCGGCTCTGGCAGCAGCTGCCTCCGGAAAAGCCCAACTCTCTCGGCGCGTTCCTTACCCGGATCGTGCGCAATCTCAGCATAGATCGGCTTCGGCAGCTTGGCTCCGTCAAACGCGGCGGTTCGGCCATTACCGTCTCTCTGGATGAACTGGAGCAAGTCACAGGCCGCGGGAGTGTGGAGAGCAGCATTCTGGCAGATGAGCTTGGCGCCGCCGTCGACAAGTTTCTTCGCACCCAGAGCCAGGAGGCCCGAAGCATTTTTTTGCGACGGTACTACTTTTTTGACACTCGCACTGAGATCGCCGATCGTTACGAAATCTCAGTCGCGCAAGTCTCCGTGGTGTTGTCCAGAACCCGGAAGCGCTTGCGCAACTACTTAAAGGAGGAAGGTTTGCTATGAAACCGGAGGAATTGCTTAATAGTATGGATCATATTGGCGAAGATCTGCTGGCAGAAGCAGAACAAAACATTCTGGTTCGGACCAGACGCTCCTGGTTCAAGCCTGCAGTCGCCGCCATTCTGGTAGCCGCCATTGGCATTGGAAGCATCATCGCCCTGCCAAAGCTTCACATGCGAAGCACCACCCAGGCCTCGAACCCCACCGCCGTCGTGGAAAATCGCGAAGTGCTCCCCAGCCTGGAGATTGGAGACAGCTGGATGCATCTGCCGGGGAAATTGGTCCCTGTTTCCAATAACTGCCCACCGCTGTATGACTCTTCGATCACTTCCCTTCCCGTGTACAGCGACCGCTGTCGCATCGTCCAGTTTATTGATGCATCGCTCCAAGAGGATGATGGTCCCTCCTACGACCACCCTTGTTACTACAAGGAAGAAGAATTGCGTCTGCTGCTGGAGCAAGCCGTCCAGCGCGTGGGGCTCAGGAATCCCGACAAGCCCATCGCGGAACAAATCTCCGGCGATTTGTCCGGCATGTATGTCTATTCCGAAGAAAGCCACGCCTACCTGGAAATCGGTGGAGATGGAAAGGCCGAATACTGGCACGACGATACCGAATATTCCGATACCAACGAAGATCTGCTGCTCATCACAGGAAACGCCTTCCGAGAGCACGCGACAGAGCTTGCACAGCAGACCAGCCAGGAGCTCGGGCTGAGCGGCTATGAGAACCTTCTCGCCGCTTCCGGAGATGACATCGTCTATGTTTTCCCCACAAGGGATGATCCCAAAGAGCAGCTGCTCGCCCGAAGCTTTGAAAGCTACACGATGATTCTGAGCTCCCAGCACGAATTGTACAGTCTGTCCTGGTATCAGCTGCCCAACAGTTCGGCGCTGTACAGCACAGACGCCAACTGGTATGAGCTGCTGGGGCAGTATCCTATTCTCAGTCTGGAGGAAGCCAAGGCCACGGTGCTGGAAGGCAACTACCTCACGGAAGAGGATACCACGCTGAATTTGACCGAGGATCGGCTTTCCGATGTGGAGCTGGTCTATCCTCTCCAGGAAGCGCACACGATCATGATCCCCTATTACCGCTTCTGGATCCATGTCAACAGCGCCGAGCAGTTCTCCGTCCTTGTCCCCGCCGTCCGGCCGAAATATCTGTCCGATTTCCCCGAAACAACTACCACCCGCGAGGATGACACCGAACCCGTCCAGCCCGAAACGACCGAGGCCAAGCCCACGACACGGGAACCTGCCGAATCGGAAACCACGGCTTTGGAAATCACAGACGATCAGCTTTCCGCGATCGAGGCTGAGCTTCCGGATGAGTATTTTTCGCTGTTTTATGTCAACGATCGTGCCTTCTTCTCCGACACCCACACCCGCATCTGGCAGGAGGACGGCAATATTCTGAAAAAAGACCTGGCCTCCGGCGAGGTGGAAACGCTCTTCTCCCTTGCTCCCAACGACGAAATTACAACAACGCTGGTTGGTGTCACCGATAACCGCCTGTACTTTGGGTGGAACAACGCGGACGATTGGCGGGGCGTATATGTCTACTCGGTGGATCATCACGGAGAAGACAAAACGGAGATCGCCGCGGAGCCACAGGAAGTACGCTGCAATGGCGGGTGGATCTATATGGTGAGTTTCCATACGGATGTCCGGCAGTACACGCTGAAGGCGATCGACCGCAATGACAAGACTGCCGTGGACATCAAGGAATGCTGGGCAAGCGCGGTGATCGATGACGCCCTTTACTATATCTATGTCCCCGCCCTGCAGGATTGGGATAAATCCGAGATGGACGAAGCGGAGCGCGACGCCCTGCTGCAGCATGTCCAATACGCCGTGTGCTGTGTCGACGCGGACAGCAGCATCGAGACACTTGGCTTCATTGACCAGGAGTATGATTCTTATTTCCAATATCACACCAATTACCCCAGCATTGACCAGGAACAGGGGGAAATCGTTTTCTACAATGAGGAAGCAGAAACAATCACACGGCTGGATCTGTCCACATTGGAGCCGAAGGCCAAAACCGTATGGATCCCCGGAGAACGAGCAAGTCTGGTAAAGGATTCTATTACTTTACATTTTGCCGCCGTGCCTTATCTGGATGACGATACAGAGGGAGCAGAAGAGATCAATGCCGAAATCAGCGCGGAATACGGTGATTTGGAGAATTGGTCTGAAGGTGATGAAATATGGCAGCGTGTCTCTTACGAAGAGCTCCAGTATCAAAATATCGTAAGCATCATCATACGGACAAGTGACATCTATGGTGTTGATTATACGCTCTACCGCTATGACCGCTCCAGCGGCCAGCGTCTGGATACCGCCGCTCTGCTGCAGAAGATGGGGATCTCCCAGGACAGCTTCCTGGCTGAATGCCACACCAGGTTCAAGGAACAATTTGAAGAAGAAAACGCCTACATGGACGAACAAACGCGGGAAATCAGCGGCTATTATGATCTGCTGGCCCGTGAGGATGAATATGTAAACATGGATCTGATGGTATACCCCGACAAAGACGGCCAACTCGTCGTCATCGCCCCGATCGTCAATTTTGCAGGTGGAGCATGCCACTACACGCCCCTCGTCCTCGATCTCAAATGAGATAAGCATCTGTTTTCAAGGCCCGGCACAGAATTCGTGCCGGGCCTTCCGCTTGCCCGTTGGAATAATAGTGCTTGACATATTCCTCATGTTATGTAAAGTATAATGCGGATGCGAAAAAAACTGCAAAAAACTGCAACACTTCTTTGATCGCTTGCGTTATTGTTTATGGAAGGGAGATGAAGCCGATGCGAGACGCCCCACTGCTCGAACGACTGCAGCAAAGAGACGAGGATGCGCTGGATCAGCTGACGGCGCGTTACAAGTCTTATGTCTGCACAATACTGTCCAATATGATCCGGGGAAGCGGCGGCTGGGCCGATGTAGAGGAGCTTTGCGCCGATGTGTTTATCACCCTCTGGCAGCACGCCGATTCGGTGATGGGCGAAAAGCTCAAGCCCTGGCTCGGCACCGTGGCCCGGAACCGCGCCAAGAGCTGGCTCCGCGCACAGCACAGCCTGCCGATGGATCTGGACGAGATCGAGCTGCCGGACGACGCCCCTGGCCTGGAAGAGGACGCTATGCGTGCCGAACTGGCTGCCGCTGTGCGCAAGGCGGTGGACAGCCTTCGGCCCAAGGACCGGGACATCTTTCTTCGCTACTATTTCTACTTACAGCCTGTGGAGACCATTGCCGCCGATCTCGACATGGCGCCGGTGTCCGTCCGGTCCCGGCTCAGTCGAGGACGCGAGGTACTCCGCAAGAAACTCGAAAAGGAGGTCAGAGCATGAAATACAAGATTACCGATTTGATGGATCTGTATGAAGATCAGAACTGTCCACTGGCCCCTTTGGACAAGAACATGAAGAAAAAAGAAAGTGACAAGGAGATCATTGAAGTGAAAGCATCCAAACACGCCCTTACCTGGACACAGGGGCTCGGCATTGCCGCCTCTGTCGCACTGTTGGTTTTGAGCGGCTTCGGCGTAAAGACCCTTCTGAACCGCACACAGCCCGGCAATCCCGGCACAAGTCCCATTTCCTCCAGCATGACCACAACGGAGGAGCAGATCTCTCTCACAGAGCTTGTAGAAACATCGTCTGCAGAGCCGGAACCCAGCGAAGTGCCCCAAATCTTCGGCGGTTTGATTGGGGAAATGATCAGCGACGAAGGGAATCACACAATAAGCTTTGATATTGGGAACGAAGATCCCTATGTTCAAACCACGCCTTATTCCTATCACATTCCCAGCATTCAGGCGGATACAGAAGGCGCAAAGGCAATCAACCAGGACATCGATGCGTTCTTTGGTGAAAGATACCGGGAACAAGCGGCGGAAATGGAAGCCGGCTATTCCGTTACCATATACGAAATCGGCTACAATTAC
The DNA here is from genome assembly GCA_017419715.1 of Oscillospiraceae bacterium. GTDB lineage: Bacteria > Bacillota > Clostridia > Oscillospirales > Oscillospiraceae > JAFRPC01. The sequence continues at coordinate 21,106 of JAFOKO010000067.1, forward strand.
ACGGATTGGAACGGGATCCTGTCGCTGATCGTCCACGCCTGCTATCCGAACGATTACACCATTTCCAATGTCTACAATTACGAAATCTCCACCGGGCGCTGGCTCAACACGCTCGAGCTGCTGGAGCGCATGCAGATCGACGAGGACGACTTCGTTCAGGCCTGTGAGGCACAGTTCCAGGCGCTTGACCAGAAGGAAGGGCTTGCCTCCGAGTACTTCTTCCAGGATGGGCTGCTGCTGCAGGACGGCAATTACTACCGGCAAAAGGGGGATTCTATTGCCATTCAGAATGAGAACGGCGAAGGAGACCAGCGAAGCACACAAGCCAGCGAAGCGAATGTCAATCCCATTTACATGATTCATTCCTATCCCGCCAGCGACGGGCAGCTTACAATTCTTTCGATGATCCTCTCCAATGTGGGCGCCGCCACCTATGAACGCATCATTCCCCTGGGGCTGTATGCCGGAGAAGCAAGTCCCGCACAGACGAGCAGCGAAACAGATGCGCTGGAGGAAGCGATCACCGCCCTGGATGTAAACTTACCGGAGGACTACTTCTTGAAACTCATTGTGGGCGATCAACCGTACTTCGCCAACACCCATTGCGTCGTTTGGGAAGAAAACAACTCGGTGTTCCAGAAGGACCTTGCATCCGGGCAAACGGTGACACTCCACACATTCGACGCGGACAGCGGCATCGAAACGACGCTGCTTGGCGTCACCGCCAAACGCCTGTATTATGGCTGGAAGGACAGCGAATTCGCACCAGGAAACTACTTTGTCTATTCCGTAGACTACGATCATCAGGACAGAGTGGACTATCGCAACCAGGATCTGGCGGAATACGGCAATGGCCTGCAGGTCGTTGATTTCAAAGACGGCAGGATCATTCTGAAAAGCTGGTCCTCTGATGATCGCCCCGTCGCACTGTGCGTGATCGACCGGGACGACCAGGTGATCCTGCAGAGCAAGGAAAGCTACGGCGGTGTGCAGGTGGATGGCGACTACTATTTTATCTGTGCCGAAGAGCCGCTGCTGGAAGAGGCATTTCTTAGCGACTCAGCGGAATTGCTCAATCAGGTAAAGTATGAGGTCTATCGCATGAATCCTGCCGGCGAAATTCAAAGCATCGGCACGCTCGAAGGCTATGTGTTCTATGGCATTACTTCCGAAGGCCGGATCTTCTGTGACTATGGCCCAATGGAAGACGGCGTATCCGCTGTTCTGGATCTGTACACATTGGAGCCGATCGACTCCGCGCCTGCAGAATAACCTAAACCGTGCACAGGCCGCTTCCTACCCCAACAGCGGGACGGGAAACGGCCTGTGTTTTTTTGGGCTCAATCAGTGATTGCCGATAATCGCCGTTTTGGCCGTTTCCACGGCGTTTTCCACGCTGTCCGCGGCCTTGGTCACAGCTTGACGGACCTGGGGCTGCTTGGGCAAAACCGAAGCGGCCACCGCGCCGCCCACCATGCCGAGACCAAGTCCCCATACAAAGCCTTTCATCATGATTTTCGCCTCCTTTCGACATTATTATCTTCATTTTTTGAAAAAATAAGCTGTATTTTTTTGTTTTTTCTGCTATAATAAAGAAAAATGCAGGGGTGCTTTGAAATGACGAAAATATACTTGATTCGGCATGCCGAGGCGGAGGGCAACATTTACCGGCGTCTGCAGGGGCAGTTTGACGGACGGATCACTCCAAACGGTCTGGTCCAAATTGCGGCGCTGCAGCGGCGCTTTGCCGACATTCCCATCGACGCGGTCTACGCCAGCGACCTCTACCGGACCCGCAAGACTGCCGAGGCGATTTATTTGCCCAAGGGCCTGCCCTTACACACGGATCCCCGCTTTCGAGAGGTCCATGTGGGCGTCTGGGAGAATCTTCCCTTTGGCTGGCTGGCCCGCACGGAGCCGGAACGGCTGGAGGCCTTTCGCAACGACCCCGAGCACTGGATCGTCCCCGGGGCGGAATGTTTTGAGCAGTATTCGGGCCGCTTTGCCGCCGGCGTCACGGAACTTGCCCAGCGGCATGACGGGCAGAGCATCGCTATTCTCACCCACGGCTGTGTGCTCTCCGGAGGGCTGAACCAGCTGCTGGGCCTTCCCTTTGACTTCAGCAAAAGCGACAACACCACAGTCTGCCTGCTGGACTACGAAAACGGCCGCTTCTCTCCGGTCTATCTCTTTGATCATTCCCATTTATCCGAAGCCATCTCCACCCGGGCGCGGCAGCGCTGGTGGCGCAAGCCGGGTGTGCGCTTTGAGCTCTGGTTCCGCGAGGCCGAAGCAGAGGATGCGGCGCTCTATGATGCCGCCTGGCAGCCCGCGCCGGAAGACCGGGTCTGGATCGCCATGCTGGAGGAGGAAGCCGTTGGCTATGTGGCTGTGCGTGATGCGGGTATTTCCTGCCTCTGGCTGAAGCCGGAGTACCGCCACCGCCACATGGGAGATCAGCTCTTCGGGCAGGCCGTCTCCTGCCTTCGTTCTGCCGGGGTAGAGGCGCTCTCCCTCGGCGTGCCCACTTTCCAACTGGAGGCTCTGTCCTTCCTGACCCGCCTGTGCGGTAATCCGGTCCAGATGGACGACTGCTACACGGTGTTCCGGATGGAGCTTGCAGTTCCAAAGGATTAAGCTCCCCGCGCCGCTATAGAATGCGCTTCCTCGGAAAATAACACTTGTATTTCTTGGGAAATATGTTACAATGAAGTTGTCCCAAAAAACCGTTAAGGAGTGACATACACTATGCCTCTGGTAACAACAACCGAAATGTTCAAGAAGGCCTATGACGGCGGCTATGCCATCGGCGCCTTCAATGTCAACAACATGGAGATCGTGCAGGGCATCACCGAAGCCTGCAAGGAAGAAAAGGCTCCCGTTATCCTCCAGGTCTCCAAGGGCGCCCGCGCCTATGCCAACCACACCTACCTGGTGAAACTGGTGGAGGCCGCTGTGATCGAGTGCCCCGAGATCCCCATCGCCCTGCATCTGGACCACGGCCCCGACTTCGAGACCTGCAAATCCTGCATCGACGGCGGCTTTACCTCCGTCATGATCGACGCCTCCTCCAAGCCCTTCGCGGAAAACATTGAGATCACCCGCAAGGTGGTGGAGTACGCTCACGACCACGGCGTGGTCGTCGAGGCCGAGCTGGGCACCCTGGCCGGCATCGAGGACGAAGTCAAGGTCGCGGCCCACGCCGCCTCCTACACCCGTCCAGAGGAGGTCGAGGAGTTCGTGTCCAAGACCGGCTGTGACTCTCTGGCCATTGCCATCGGCACTTCCCACGGCGCTTACAAGTTCACCCCCGCTCAGTGCACCCGCAACGAGAAGGGCATCCTGGTACCGCCCCCCCTGCGCTTCGACGTGCTCGAGGAGATCACCAAGCGTCTGCCTGGCTTCCCCATCGTGCTGCACGGCTCCTCTTCTGTCCCCCAGAACTATGTTGCCATGATCAACGCCAACGGCGGCAAGATGCCCGACGCGGTCGGCATCCCCGAGGAGCAGCTGCGTGAGGCCGCCCGTTCCGCCGTCTGCAAGATCAACATTGACTCCGACCTCCGCCTTGCCATGACCGGCACCATCCGCCAGTTTATGGCCGAGCATCCCGACAAGTTCGATCCCAGAGAGTATCTGAAGCCCGCCCGCGCCAACATCAAGGAGCTGGTCCGCCACAAGCTGATCGATGTCCTTGGATGTGCCGGAAAGGCCTGATCTGTTTTTCAGAATCCCACGCTTCCAAAAAAAGCGTGGGATTCTTCTTTTTTCTCTTGACAATGTAACACTGTTATGCTAATATCATAACAGTGTTACATAACAATGTTACGAAAGGAGAAACTATGGATCAAAAATACATTTCAAAAAAGGAGCTGCTGGAGATGTTTGGGATCTCCTACGGGGCCCTCTACCGCTGGAAGCGGATGGGGCTGATCCCCGAGGACTGGTTCATCCGCCGCTCCACATCCACGGGGCAGGAGACCTTCTTCCGGCGGGATCAAATTCTCCCTCGGATGGAACAGATTCTGGACCGCAATGCCTCATTAGAGGAGCTGGCAGATAAGATCAATCCGACGAAAGAAGAAAGCCCTAAGCCGATTCTATTGGTCCGAAACCAATATGGCGTGCACCGCTTCCCGCTGGAAGAGTTAGAGGCTGTAAGTCTGGTGCTGGGCGACGAACAGGTACAATTACTGGAGAGCTTGAAAGGAGCGTTTCGACATGAGTGAGTATCGCAATTTGACAATAATCGGTGTAGGCTCAGAAACTGGAGGCCGTTTTCACAAGGTTCTGCTTGCAGGTGCATGCAAAATCAAAGGGGATGTGGAGTGTGACGAGTTGAGCATCCCCGGCTCCGGCAAGGTAGCCGACGGCGATCTTACCGTGCACGGCCCACTGAGCTGCTCCGGTGCAGGCAAAGTGGAGGGTGCTGTCCACGCGGAGCAAATGCAGATCATCGGTGCGTTCAGCACAGAGGATTCCTGCGAAATCAGCGGTGATCTTGATGTTGCCGGCAGCTTAACGACCGAAGGCGCTTGCAGCGTAGGCGGACACAGCAGCGTCAAAGGTACGCTCAAGGTCGAGGAAAGCTTTTGCGCTTCGGATGTGGAATTGCAAGGTTCCCTGCATGTGGATGGCAATCTGCGGGCGACTAAGCTTGATGTCAAAGGAAACTTGACGGTAGAAAATAATGTAGAGGCTGAAATCTTCAAAGCAGACGGGCCTGTGGAGATCAACGGAGAACTGAACGCGGAATCCGTAGAGCTGCTGCTGCGCGGTGAGAATTTGATTGAATCCATCGTAGGCGGCAGCGTGTGCGTTAAAAAAGCAGACGATAATTCCTACGCCCGCCGCGGCATCAATATCAATTTGGACTTTTCCTTCTTCAAAAGCTCATTTCATGTCTCCAACGGAAAAAGGCCGCATCTGGCCGCCGATCTGATCGAGGCCGACGAGATCGACCTGGAATACACCGATTGTGAGACCGTCCGGGGCGTCAACATCCACATTGGCCCCGAATGTGTGATCGACCGGGTGGAGTATTCCGGCACGCTCACCACAGACGCCAACTGCACGGTACGGGAAAAGGTCAAGATTTGATGGCAGGCAGCTTCTTCAACCTCCGGTTGCGAAAAAAACAACAGCTTAAAAAGGCACACCAAATTGTTGAGAGAATCTACAACGATCTGGAGAGTCATTCAACCTTTGAACGCTTCCTTTTCCGTCGCGTCCCTGCTATGATAGTGCCAACAAAGGGCAATGCGCTTGCCCGATATTTGAAAGTGAGGATTTTATTATGGAAAGTTTTGGAACCAGATTACAGGCGCTGCGCAAGACGCAGGGATACACACAGGATAGTATTGCCGAAAAGCTGAACGTCTCGCCCCAGGCCGTATCCAAGTGGGAAAATGACTTAACCTCCCCGGACATGGACACCTTGATCCAGTTGGCAGACATCTTTTCTGTTAGCCTGGATGAGCTGATGGGAAGAACAGTCAAGAAGACCGTTTACCTTGCCAAGCCAGAGGATGTGCGCAGCCAGCCGCTTGCGCTTCGCGTCAAGATCGATTCGGGGGAGGGAGACAAGGTTTGGGTGAATCTGCCGTTGGAGCTTGTCAAGGCCTTCCTTCCAAACCCGTCGTCCATGGGCAGTCTCATCGGCGGTGAAAACGCGAAGATGCTTGAGGGGATCGACTTTGGCAAAATCGTGGAGCTGGCGGAGCGCGGCGTCCTCGGTGAGATCGTGCGTGTCGAGTCCGCTGACGGCGATCATATCACAATCTTTGTGGAGTGAACCGGATGCAATTGTCGATTTTCTTTCCGGAGAGCGGTCGAACGCTCCGTTTTCCAATTCCTGCAAGCCTCCTGCTTGTCACAAAAATTCTGCCAAAAGGAATGTTGAAACGCAGCGGCGCGAATCAAACAGAGCTCCGCACCATGCGCGCTTTGTCAAAAAACGCGAGAAAAGAGCTCCGTCGCTATGTACGAACGCACGGACATTTTGATTTGCTTCGCGTGGAAGCATCCAGCGGAGAAGTCATCCGAATCCGTGTGTAACAAGGAGAAACAAATGACAAAACAAGAAACCAAGGCTCTGCGCCGTCCCTTTGTGAAAGAGCTGTTTCGCGGCAACCGCTTCAACCTTGCCATGACCGTAATCTCCGCCTTGCTGGACGCAACGGCAAATCTGGTGATCTCCTGGCTGATCAAGGCGGTCGCCGATCTGATCTCCGGGGAAGGCACATACAGCTATCACACACTTTTGATCGTCGCATCCGGCGCGTTCGCGCTGCTTCTGCTTGCCGGAGGATTGGATTGGCGCTTCCTTTCCAGATTTCGGGCCAAGGCCATGCAGCAATATCGGGGCTATACCTTCGATCGCTTGCTGGAAAAAGGCATTCAAGCCTTCTCCGGTGAAAACAGTTCCCTTTATCTCTCCGCCCTCTCCAATGACCTCAACACGATCGAGCAGGAATTTCTTGCGCGTTTGCAAGCCATAATCGGGGTTTCCGTCTCGTTCATCGGCGCGCTCGTTCTCATGCTCTGGTACAGCCCGCTGTTGACGCTGGTCGCTATTGGCTTTTCTCTGCTTCCGATCATCGTTTCGATCGCGCTTGGCAACAAAGCCGCGAGGGCCGAAAAGGCGGTCTCCGACAAAAAAGAGCGCTACACCGGTCTGTTGAAGGACGCGCTCACAGGCTTCGCCGTCATCAAGAGTTTCCGGGCAGAGCGCAGCATTGCTCGCCTCCATGCACAGGACAATCACAGCGTCGCGGAGGCCTCCAAAAAGCGCGTCAAGGTCAATGTGCTGGTCACTTATGCCTCCGAAATCGCGAGTGGCGCGGTGCAATTCGGCGTGTTCTTTGTTGCCGCTGCGCTGGCGCTGTCCGGTAAGGGCATCACAGCAGGTACTGCTCTCGTATTCGTGCAGCTGCTCAACTATGTGCTTGCGCCGATCCAGATTTTTCCCGCTTTCTCCGCTGGCGCAAAGTCCTCCTTCGGGCTGATGGACAAGCTGGCCCAGGCCCTTCATCAGAATGTTCCGAACGAAGGCAAGGAGATCGCACCGCAGCTCAACAAGGGAATTGCCCTTCAAAACATTTCCTATGCCTACGAGGATGGAAAGCCGGTCCTCAACGACATCAGTATGCAGCTTCGCGCCGGCGGCTGCTACGCTCTGGTGGGTGGCTCCGGCAGCGGCAAATCCACCATTTTGAATCTGTTGATGGCAGCCTTCCGCGACTACAACGGCGAGATCCTCTACGACGACACAGAGCTTAAAACCATCTCCCCCGCCTCCCTCTATTCGCTCGTTTCCATCATTCAACAAAATGTGTTTGTGTTTAACAACACCATACGGGACAATATCACCATGTTTTCCGACTTCCCCGAGGAAGAGATCGAGCGGGCCGTGCGCCTTTCGGGCTTGAAGAAGCTGATCGATGAAAAAGGTGCGGACTATCTCTGCGGCGAGAATGGCTCCGGGCTCTCCGGCGGCGAGCGGCAGCGCATCTCCATTGCCAGAGCCCTGCTGCGCAAAACCCCGGTACTGCTCGTAGACGAGGCAACTGCCTCTCTGGATGCGGAGACCTCCTTCGAGGTGCTGGACGCGATTTTGAAGCTGGACGGCTACACCCGGATCATCGTCACGCACGACCTCGACGAGAACATTCTTCGTCGCTGTGACGGCCTGTTTACCCTGAAAAACGGCAGGGTTTTGGAACAGGGCAGCTTCCAGGCACTGATGGAGGAGAAGGGCTACTTCTATTCCCTCTTCACCGTCTCGCAAAAAGATTCATGAACTCTTTGTAAAAAACAAAAATGGGGCTTGCTTTTTTGAAAAAGCTTGCTATAATGGGGTTAGCACTCAAGGAGTTAGAGTGCTAACCCCATGATACAATAACTATGAAAAAGAGTGATAACGATGTCAAAAAAAGAATTTAAGGCAGAATCCAAGCGCTTGCTGGATATGATGATCAACTCCATCTACACGCACGAGGAGATCTTCCTGCGCGAGCTGATTTCCAACGCCAGCGACGCGATTGACAAGCTGGCCTATCTGGCCCTCACCGACCAGAATGTGGGCCTGAACCGGGAGGACTTTGCGATTGACCTGCGCGTGGACAAAAAGCTGGGGCTTTTGACTGTCTCCGACAACGGCATCGGCATGAGCAAGGACGAGATGGAGCAGAATCTCGGCACCATTGCCAAGAGCGGTTCTTTGCAGTTCAAGCAGGCGCTGGACAAAGACCAGAGCGATGTGGACATCATTGGCCAGTTCGGCGTAGGCTTCTACTCCGCCTTTATGGTGGCGGAGACGGTAACTGTGCTGTCGAAGAAATACGGAGAAGATGAGGCCTGGATGTGGCAGTCCTCCGGCGCGGACGGCTACACCGTCACCCCCTGTGAGAAGACCACCGTGGGCACTGAGGTCATTTTGAAGCTCAAGGCCGACACCGAGGACGAGAAGTACTCTCGCTTCCTGGAGCAGTATGAGCTGCAAAACCTGGTCAAGAAATACTCCGACTATATCCGCTATCCCATTCGCATGGAGATGGAGAAGAGCCGCCGCAAGGAAGTCCCCGAGGGAGAGCAAGACGAGGAAAAGGAACCTGAATGGGAAAACTACACGGAGCTGTGCACGCTGAACTCCATGGTGCCTGTGTGGCTCAAGGCCAAAAAGGATGTGACCGACGAGGAGTACGACGGCTTCTACAAGGACAAATTCTTTGACTACGAAAAGCCCCTGGCCCACATCCCCATCAGCGTGGAGGGCGCAGTCACCTACAAGGCCCTGCTCTATATCCCTGCCAAGGCGCCCTACGACTTCTACACCAAGGATTTCAAGAAGGGCCTGCAGCTCTACTCCTCCGGCGTGCTGATCATGGAGCACTGCGAGGATCTGATCCCCGACTACTTCCGCTTCGTCCGGGGCGTGGTGGACACCGCCGATCTGAGCCTGAACATCAGCCGGGAAATGCTCCAGCATAACCGCCAGCTGTCCATCATCTCCGGCAATCTGGAAAAGAAGATCAAGCAGGAGCTGCTGAATCTGCAAAAGGACAAGCGGGAGGACTATGAGAAGTTCTTTACCGCCTTTGGCCGCCAGATCAAGTATGGCATCGTCTCCGACTATGGGATGCACAAGGACGCTCTGCAGGATCTGCTGCTGTTCTGGTCCGCCAAGGAGCAAAAGCTTGTGACGCTCAAGGAATATGTGGAGGCTATGCCCGAGGCGCAGAAGCATATCTACTTTGCCGCCGGGGAAAGCAACGCAAGGCTGGCCCAACTGCCTCAGTACCAGCGTCTGCAGGACAAGGGCTTTGATGTGCTGTTCATGACCGAGGATGTCGACGAATTCGTCCCCCGCACGCTGATGAACTTCATGGAAAAGGACTTCCGCAACCTGGCCACCGACGATCTGGATCTGTCTACCGAAGACGAGAAGAAGGCGGCTGAAGCCGCCGCTGCCGACTGGAAGGACGAGTTGGACTTCATCAAGACTGCCCTGGATGGAAAGATCTCCAAGGCGGAGATCTCTGCCGATTTGGGCTCCCACCCCGTCTGCCTGGTTCCCGAGGGCGGTATGAGCTTCGAGATGGAGAAGTACTTCAAGCGTATGAATCCCGAAATGGCGATGCCCGTGGAGAAAGTGCTCCGTCTGAATCCGGAGCATCCGGTGGTGCAAAAGCTCAAGGGTATGATCGGCTCCGACCCCGAAAAAGCCAAACAGTACGCTCAAGTGCTCTACGCCCAAGGTCTGATCCTTGCGGACCTCCCCATTGAGGACGCCCAGGCCTACACCGACTTGATCTGTGGGCTGCTGTAACATTGAAATAGCATAAAGAAACTCCGCTGCGGCTGTAATTGCACCGCAGCGGAGTTTCTATGGTTCGTCCCAACAAGTTGTAATGGTGCCGTCCGGGTAGACGGTGTAGGCCACCTGGCCGTCGGTGGTAAGGCCGTAAACCGTAATGCTCTGGACGGTCGCATCGGTCGCCTCTCGGAGCGCGGCCTTCAGGCTTGCCACCGTGTCCAGATTCCCCGTGGGGAGGGCCTGGAGCTCTTCCAGGCTTCCGCCGTATTTTTCCATCTGTTCATAGTTGAAGCGCAGCGGATAGTCCAACTCCAGCGTTCCGCTTGTGGGGTCCCAACTGTGTAGCTGGAAGATTTTCCACTGCTCCGCCAAATACACATCCAGGGCTTGCGGCTGTCTCTGTTCCGGATTGAGCTTGCTCACAAGAAAAAGCAAACCCGCAATCACCAGCAAAAGTAGCCCCAGCGCCACGGAGATCAGCGTGATCACTGTTTTTTTCATCTTCTCACTGCCCTCCAAAGAACACCGTAAGCAGCGTCATCTCCAGCAGAAACATGGCCGGGACGCCCCAGACGAATGCCGGGTGGGCACGGGCGTCCGTCTTGTGGTGAAAGGCCGTCATGGCAAGCATCGCGCCGATGCTGCCGCCGAACAGGCTCAAAGTCAACAGTGTTGCCTCCCGGATGCGGCGTTTGTGGCCAACGGCCAGGGCTTTATCCAGGCCGAAAATCAAAAGGCTCAGCACATTCAAGCTCAGCCCACAGAGGGCGATCATCCCAGCCGACATCGCTCAATCCTCCAGGTGCAGCGTGAGGCGAACAGGATTGTGGTCGGAGCAGGCAAAGCCCGCATCCAGCGTCTCCACCTGCTCTACCATCAGGTTTGGAGAAACCAGGAAGCCATCAATGACATAGTACTGAGTGTTCTTCCGGTCTGCAGGGTCATAGGGCTGGTTCAGCAGGCGGCAGCTGGGGACAGTGCTGTCCCAAACATAGTGCCAACCGTCATCCAGCTCGCTTTCGTCCAGATAACCGGGAGACCAGAGCGCTTTGTGGGTATTGGGCCAGACCGCCTCCGCATCGGGAAATACTTGATTCCAGTCGCCGCCAGCCACCACATAGTTGCCCTTCTCGTATTCCTCCGCCAGCAGCGTCCGAAGCTGCTTTGACTGGGCCAGCTTGCCCTCGCCGTCGTCGTAGGCCTCCAGGTGCAGATTCACCAGCACCAGTTCCTTTTCCGTGCCCGCCACAGGGATCCGGCTCACCAGCAGGCAGCGTTTGAGATTCACCATAGACACAGGCCAGGAGAAGGGGCAGGGCAGGCTAACACGGGTGGCATTGCGGATCTGATAGCGGGAGCTGGTCAACAGGCCGGATCGGACCTTGCCGATGGGCGGCCAGGGATAGGGGACGAATTTGGTGGAAAAGTTCAGCGCATAGGCGCTCGCCCGGCTCTGTTCTTCCCGCAAAACGGCGAGCTCGTCCAGATCGTAGCTCCGCCTGGAGCCGGCATCCACTTCCTGCAGAAGCAGGAAATCCGCGTCTTGTCCGGACAGGAAGTTCTGGATCCCGTCGAGGTTCTTCTGGATCAGCTCTGCCGAAGCTGGGCGCACCTCCCGGCCGCCGTCCATGAAGAAATCGCTTTCCTCGCCCAAGGCACAGTAGCCAATGTTCCAGGACAGGATCGTGAAACTGGACTTGTCCAGCGGGGTCAATTCCGGTCCTGCCAGCGCCAGCGTTTCCTCCGGCTCCGGCCGGTACTCGGTAGCGGTGAGATAGAGAAACAGGCCGGCCGCTGCCAGCAAAACGACGCCAAGCAGGATCCCCAGCGTCAAAGCAACGCGTTTCAAAGCTTTCACTATTTTTCTCCTTTTCGGATATGGACTTGTTCGCCGCCTGCTGCTACATCAGCGGCGAGAGCAGGCGCAAGATGGAGCGGTAAAGGTGGCGAAGCACGCTGATGCGGGAGGATTCCTCCAGCTTGACCTCCCGGCACTGGGGGAAGCTCGCATCAAAATCGGCACGGATCGCCGCAATGCAGTCCGCACGGTAGAGCCACACGCCGTCCTCAAAGTGGAGATAGAGGCTTCGGAAGTCCAGATTCACCGTTCCTACTGCGGCCGTTATATCGTCAGACAGAAAGACCTTGGAGTGGACAAAGCCCGGACTGTACTCGAAAATGCGGACGCCGCCTGCCAACAGCGGATCATAATTGGCGCGGGTCATCTCGTAAACATAGGGCTTGTCCGGGATTCCGGGGGTGATGATCCGCACATCGATCCCGGACTTGGCCGCATTGGTCAATGTCTCCGCCATGCCCTCATCGATGATCAGATAGGGCGTCATGATCCAGACATAGTTCCGTGCGCCGGTGATCACATTGCTGAACACAATGCGGCCCACCGCCTCATCATCCAGAGGCGTATCCAGATAGGGCTGGACATAGCCAAGCTCCTTGGGCAGCAGAGCAAATTCCGGCTTCTGATCCACAGCTTGCTCCTGGGCCACATAATTCCACATGGACAGGAACATGACCGTCATAGACCAGACTGCTTCCCCCCGCAAACGAACTGCCGCGTCCTTCCACTGCCCGAATCGCCGTTTTCCCAGGTTGGCATACTCGTCCGCCAGGTTCACACCGCCGGTAAAGCCCTCCACCCCGTCGATCAGCAACAGCTTCCGGTGATCCCGGTTGTTGAGCCGGGAATTCAAAATGGGCACAAAACGGTTGAAGGCCCGAGCCCGGATACCCAGCGCTTCCAAGCGGCGCTCATAGCGCGTGGGCAAACGCTGAATGCAGCCGAAGTCGTCGTAGATCAGCCGCACATCCACCCCCTGGGCAGCCTTGCGGGTAAGAATATCCAAAATCTGGCTCCAGATCTCCCCTTCTTCTATGATGAAGTATTCCAGATAGATGGTTTTTTCAGCCCGCTCCAAGCTTGCAAAAACCCGGGAGAAGAAGCGCTCGCCAGAATCATAGTAATCCGTCTCCGTGTTCTGATAGACAGGGCAATGGACGGTATTGCTCAGATACCGGGCCTGCACCGCCGCGCCTGGATCATCCTGCCGCAATGCCTCCATCACAGTTTCATTCTGCACCATCGTTTCTTCCAGAGTTTTGTCAATGTCCCCCATCTTTCGGCGCAAGCGCTTGGAAAGGCGGCTGCCGCCAAAGAGCAGATAGAGGCTTAGGCCCAACACCGGAAACCCAAGGATCGGGATGATCCAGGCCATCTTGTACGCGGGATTCTCCGGCAGTGACAGCACATAGAGGATCAGAAGCCAGGACAGGATCGTACTAAGCGTGGTAATCACAGGCTTGTAATCCTTAAACCAGAGCAAGGAGGCCAACAGCACAAACAACTGCAGTAAAATACCGAGGGAAACCATGCCAATGCGGGACAATAACAGTTTCAATAATCGTTTCATTCTTCCCTCTCGCTACCGTTGTGCCTGCATTCAGATTTCTCTGTACATTCCGGCCGCGTCGTCCTTCCGGACCGTCTCAGCCACCTGGAGGACCTCCACGTTCAAAGTGCTTGCGCCAAAGCGAATGGAGATTTTGTCTCCCACCTTCACATCATAGCTGGCTTTGGCAGGCCGTCCGTTCACCGTCACCCGCTCCGCATCACAGGCCTCGTTGGCCACGGTTCTTCTCTTGATTATTCTTGAAACCTTCAAAAACTTATCGAGTCTCATTTCATTTCCACAAACGAAAAAAGCAAAACGAAAAACGAATGCGATTCATTATTTCCTATTTTTTCGTTATCACCTTTCTTAAATATTGTCCTGTAAAGGAATTTGGATTCGCGGCGACCTGCTCCGGCGTGCCTGTCGCGACGATCCTGCCGCCGCCGTCTCCGCCCTCCGGGCCAAGGTCGATGATCCAGTCGGCGCATTTGATAACATCCAGGTTGTGCTCGATGACCAGGACTGTATTTCCGACCTCTACAAATCTTTGCAGTACCTCGATCAGCTTGCTCACATCGTACACATGCAAGCCTGTGGTGGGCTCGTCCAAGATGTAGAAGGTGGAGCCCGTAGAGCGGCGGGACAGCTCCGTCGCCAGTTTCACCCGCTGGGCCTCGCCGCCGGAAAGCGTGGTGGAAGACTGGCCCAGCTTGATGTAGCCCAGGCCCACATCCACCAGCGTTTGGATCTTGTCCCGCAACCGTGGCAAATTCTGGAAAAACTCCAGGGCCTCATCGCAAGTCATTTCCAGTACATCGGCAATGGACGCGCCCTTGTATCGGACCTCCAGCGTCTCGCGGTTGTAGCGTTTGCCCTGGCAGACCTCGCAAGGCACATAGACATCCGGCAAAAAGTGCATTTCGATTTTTACCAGGCCGTCGCCGCTGCAGGCCTCACAGCGGCCGCCCTTTGTATTGAAGGAGAAGCGGCCCGGCCCATAGCCCCGGAGCTTGGCGTCCTGGGTGGAAGCGTAGAGGTCCCGGATGTCGTTAAACAGGCCGGTATAGGTAGCAGGATTCGAGCGGGGGGTACGGCCGATGGGGCTCTGATCGATGCAGATCACCTTATCCAACTGCTCGACCCCGGTAAAATGATCATGCAGACCGGGACGGATGCGGGCGTGATTCAAACTGCCCGCCAGTTTTTTATGGATGATCTCATTCACCAGGGAAGACTTGCCGGAGCCGGAAACTCCGGTGACACAGCAGAGGGTCCCCAGGGGGATGCTCACATCTATGTTTTGCAGATTGTTCTCCCGGCAGCCATAGACACTCAGCTGCTTGCCGTTGCCAGGGCGGCGAACGGCCGGGACCGGGATGGTCTTTTGGCCGGAGAGGTACTGGCCCGTGATGGAGCGGGGCTCCGCTTCGATCTCCGCCACTGTCCCCTGGGCCACGATCTCGCCGCCGTGAATGCCCGCGCCGGGGCCAACATCCACGATATAATCCGCGGCGCGCATGGTGTCCTCGTCGTGCTCTACTACGATCAGGGTGTTGCCGATGTCCCGCAAACGCTTCAGCGTCTCCAGCAGCTTGTCGTTGTCCCGCTGGTGCAGGCCGATGGATGGCTCATCCAGGATATAGAGCACACCCATAAGGCTGGAACCGATCTGGGTAGCCAGACGGATGCGCTGGCTTTCTCCGCCGGAAAGAGTAGCGGCGGCCCGGGACAGGGTCAAATACTGCAGACCCACAGATTGCAGAAACCCCAAGCGCGCCTTGATCTCCCGGAGGATGGGCGTAGCGATCATGGCTTCTGTTGGCGGCAGCTCCAGATGCTCCATAAATTCCAGTGCCTTAGTCACAGGCAGGTCGCAATAGTCCATGATCTTCATCCCGCCCACTGTGACGGCCCGAGAGATGGGAGACAAACGCTTGCCGCCGCATTCCGGGCAGGGGGAACTGGACATGCACTCCTCCAGCTCCTTGCGCATGGCATCGGACTGAGTTTCCCGGTAGCGCCGCTCCAAGCTGGGGACAATGCCCTCAAAGGCCTGTTCCAGCGTGCCTCGGCCATTGGTCCGCTCGTAGTAGAGCTTGAGCTTTTCCCCCTTGGTGCCGTAGAGAATGGCATCCAGCGCCGTTTTTGGCAATTGGTGGATCGGATCAGTCAACTTAAAATGGAACTTTTCCGCCAGGGCATCAAAATACATCTTGGAGATGGAATCGTTTCGCACATTGCCCCAGCCGCTGGCCTGGATGGCCCCTTCCAGAATGGAAAGGCTACGGTTGGGAATGATCAGCTCCGGGTCCACCTTGAGCTGAAAGCCCAGACCCGCGCAGTGGGGGCAAGCCCCATAGGGATTGTTGAAAGAGAACATTCTGGGGCTCAGCTCCGGCATGGAGATGCCACAGTCCTCGCAGGCATAGTTCAGAGAAAAGGGCAACTCCTCCTGGCTGTCCATCCGTTGGATCAGGGCAAGTCCGCCGCCGTGGGAAGTGGCCGTTTCGATGGAATCCGTCAAGCGTCGGGTCACATCCCCCCGCAACACCAGACGGTCCACAACCAGCTCAATATTGTGCTTTTTGTTTTTATCCAGGGCAATTTCTTCGGTTAGATCGTAGAGATTGCCATCCACCCGGACCCGGGCGAAGCCAGATTTTCTGGCGTCGGAGAAGACCTTCTGATGCTCGCCCTTCTTGCCGCGCACCACGGGAGAGAGTACCTGGAACTTGGTACCCTCCGGCAGCTGCAGCACCTTGTCCACGATCTGGTCGATGGTTTGCTTGCGGATCTCCTTGCCGCACTTGGGGCAGTGGGGCACGCCGGCCCTCGCCCAGAGCAGGCGCAAATAGTCGTAGATCTCCGTCACGGTACCCACGGTAGACCTTGGGTTCTTGGAGGTAGTCTTCTGGTCGATCGAGATGGCGGGTGAAAGGCCGTCGATGGCGTCCACATCCGGCTTGTCCATCTGCCCCAGAAACATTCTGGCATAGCTGGACAGCGATTCCACATAGCGTCGCTGGCCCTCGGCATAAATGGTGTCAAAGGCCAGGGAGGACTTGCCGGAACCGGAGAGTCCGGTAAACACCACCAGCTTGTCTCTGGGAATGGTCAAATTCACATTTTTCAGATTGTTCGCCCGTGCCCCGCGAACAGAAATGAATTCATTCATATCGCACTCACCGCGTTTCAAAGTTTTCTACTTATTATACCAGAAATATATGAAAGAAGCAATAGGAAATCGGAAGTGAAAAACCAATTTCCTATTGCTGATTTACAAGTGATCGCACGCTGCACAGATCGCGGGCGCGCTGGATGTGCCATTACTTCTCTACGCTATCGACTGCGCCGTCGTGGTTGGTGTCGTAGAGATTCGGCGCCATTTCCTCCCGGATGGTCACGCCGCGGGAAATCCGCTGCTTCTCCACCAGATCGGACAGCATTTCCTTGATCTTGCGGGGTTCCTTGATCCGGCAGATGTCAAACTCCGAGGCGGTTTTGTCGGAGGAGCAGCAGTGGATCGTGCCCACTCCGTCGATGCGCTCCATCACGCTACGGGTGAGGGTCAAATCGAGGATCCGGTAGAGCCGGATCTCTTCTTCGCTCTGTTTGATGATGCCCTTGACGATCAAGAGTTTATCATCGGTGAGGATGTAACGGGTAAAGGACCAAGGCAATCCGAACAGGGTGCGCTTGCGGTCGGACCAAACGGTATTGCTGGGAAGCTTCATATTCCTACCTCACTTTCTTTTATGCGTCCGGGGCGCAAATCGCACCCCGGGCAGTTTTTATTCTACAGTAACGGATTTGGCAAGGTTGCGGGGCTTATCGACATCGCAACCGCGGAGCAGGGCCACATAGTAGGAGAAAATCTGCAGGGGAATAATGGTCAAGCTGGGCTGGAGCAGCGGATGGGTCTCCGGCACTGTAATCATCGCCGGAACGGTCTTTTTGAGTTCCTCGGCATACTTCTCGACGGTCACACCGAACACATCGGCGCCGCGGGCGCGAACCTCTTTGATGTTGGAGACGGTCTTGTCAAAGAGCGCGTCCACCGTGGCAAGCGCCACAACCAGCGTGCCTTCTTCGATCAGCGAAATGGGACCGTGTTTGAGCTCGCCGGCGGCATAGGCCTCAGAATGGATATAGGCGATCTCCTTCAGCTTCAGGCTGCCCTCCTGGCAAATGGGGCAGTCCATATTCCGGCCGATATAGAAGGCGTCATGCACCTTGAAATACTGCTCTGCATAATAGCGGATCTGGGTCTTTTTGTCCTCCGTCAAGCAAAGGGCGATCTTCTGGTCCAGCACCATCAGCTCGTTGACCAGCGTGGTATAATCCTCGGCACAGATGGTCCCCAGCAGGTCTGCAATATACAGTGCGATCAGATAGATGACGGAGAGCTGGGTGGAGAAGGCCTTCGTGGTGGCAACGGCAATCTCGGGACCGGCCCAGGTGTAGAGCACATCGTCCGCTTCCTTGGCGATGGCAGAGCCAACCACATTGACAATGGCCAAGGTCCTGGCCCCGTGGCGTTTGGCCTCCATCAAAGCGGCCTTGGTGTCGGCCGTTTCACCGGACTGGGAGATGATCAGCACCAAGGTATCTTTGCCCAGCACGGGGTCGGCATAGCGGAATTCCGAAGCCAAAACCGGCTCCACCGGGATCCGGCAGGTCTTTTCCAGAATCAGCTTGCCCAGGCAACCCACATAATTGGAAGAGCCGCAAGCCACGATATAAATCTTCTTCAGACCGCTCAGATACTCCTTACTCATCTTGATATCATCCAGGACAACACGCCCATCCTTGATTCTGGGCGAAAGGGTCCCGCGGACAGCCTTGGGCTCCTCGTGGATCTCCTTGAGCATAAAGTGGTCGTAACCGCCCTTTTCCGCCGCGTCGATGTCCCATTCGATGGTCTCGGGCACCTTCTCCACGGGATCAAAGAAGGCGTCGTAGAAGCGGGCGTTGTCCTTGGTGAAGATGACAAAGTCGCCGTCGTTCAGATAGACGACCTTGCGGGTGTATTTGAGAATGGCGGGTACATCGGAAGCGATAAAGTTCTCTCCTTCTCCGAAGCCGAAGATCAGCGGACTTTCCTTCTTGACCGCGATCATCGTTCCGGGCAGGTCCTGGCAGAGAATGCCCAGGGCAAAGCTGCCCTCCAGCTGGCCGACTGCACGCCGAACTGCACGGGTAAAGTCCTGCAGCTTGTCGTAGTAATACTCAATCAGATTCGCTACGACCTCCGTGTCCGTCTCGGAACGGAAGTGCTTGCCCTTGCGGACCAGCTCTTCCTTCAGCTTGATGTAGTTTTCAATGATGCCGTTGTGGACGACGGCGATCTTGCCGGCGTCCGCCATATGGGGATGGCTGTTGACATCAGACGGTGCGCCATGGGTCGCCCAGCGGGTATGGCCGATGCCATAAGTGCCCTGCAGAGCGTTGCCGCCATCGATCAAACCACTGAGGTTTGCCAGACGGCCCTTGGACTTGGCGACCTTCAATACGCCATCAGACATCACGCAAACGCCGGCTGAGTCATAGCCACGGTACTCAAGCTTGGACAGGCCGTCCAACAGGATGGGTGCCGCCTGGCGGTTTCCCAGATAGCCAACGATTCCACACATATGTTTATGCCTCCTAAATGATCTGTTTTTTTATTTGTCGATCAGTTTTCGCATATTATAGCACGCTACATCAAAAAATACAATCGGAATTTTTTGTTTCTTTTCCCAAAGGGATCCAGCGCGGTTCCAGGTCCTGCAGCGAACGGAGTTCATCCAGTTGGACCGGGCTTGCGCCAAGGGCAATCAGCGTGCTGCAACCCTCGCTGCCGTCGTCGTGGACGAAGAGCGGGCTCCAGCCCCGGCGCAAGTTCTCTTCAGAGCCGCTCCAGGTGCCTCCCGCCCGGTGGGACTGGGCCACCAGGGTCTTTTCCCCCAGCGCATGGATCAGCCGGTTCCGCTCCAACGCACGGTATCCGATCATGGGCAGGTGCCAGCCCCATTCGCAGAGATAGGCGATCCGTTCCGTCTCCGGCGTATGATCCTGCAGTCCGTCCGGCAGGACGGCCAGCACGGACCCGCCCGCGGCAAGGCAGGCGTTCTGGGCGGTCCGATCCGCACCCTGAGCGTTGCCGGACACCAAAACAAAGCCTTCCGCCGCCGCCAGCGCGCCGACCCGCTCCGCAAAGCGCTGTCCCGCCGGGCTCAGTTCCCGGCTGCCTACAAGGGCCACCGCCGGCCGGTGCAGCAGAGAAATATCCCCTCGACAGAACAGCACCGCTGGGGCTGCATCCCCCAGACGGCGAAGCCGGGCGGGATAGACCTCAGAAATTCGGGTCAGGGCACGAATGCCCAGCTCAGCCGCCACGGAGAGATAACGCTGCAGTTCCTGTTCCCGCCCCAGAAGGGCGGCGATCCGGTCTGCAAAGTCCTCATCATAGCCCAGGGCCCGCAGATCAGCCGAGGTCAATGCTCGGTCCAGATCGTCTGCCTCCCCGGTCCTGGCCAGGACCCGGGTGCGGAGCGTCCGTAGCTGGGCAGGCGTCAGGGGCTTGCGTCCGTCGCCTAACTCGGCGCACAGCAGCAAAAAGCCCCGCTCCGAGGCGGTCATCTTCTCCGGCGGGAGACGGGAGCCGTCTGCCGCCGCTCAGCAGGAACCAGTCCGGTTTCTGTGATGGTGACGGGCTGGATCGTGAAGTGACAGTATTTTGCGATCTCGTCCAGCTTGGCCTGCTCGGGGAAGCTGCCCACAACGGCAAAGCTCACACCCTTTTTCTTGGCTCGGCCGGTACGGCCGATGCGGTGGACATAATAGTCATTTTCCTGGGGAATATCGTAGTTGATGACGCAATCCACATCGTCCACATCGATGCCGCGGGATGCTACATCTGTAGCGATCAGCACCGGCAGCTTGCCCTTGCGGAAGGACTTCATCGTCCGTTCCCGCTGGGTCTGAGGGATGTCTCCGTGGATGCAGTCGGCGTCCACGCCAACCCGGCGCAGATCGTCGGACAGGCGCTGGCACATGACCTTGGTGTTGCAGAAGATGATCACGCGCTCATAGTGCCCCAGATAGAGCAGCCAGCGCACCGCGTTGAGCTTTTCCAGGGCTGGAACGGTTACGGAATACTGATCGATGTCGGGCCGGTCTTCGGATTCCGGCTTGACGGTGATCTCCACCTCGTCGCGCTGATACATCCAGGAGACCGTCATGACCTCCTGGGACATGGTAGCGGAGAACAGGCCGAGATTTCTTCGGTTTTTGACCTTTTCCACGATGCCGGTCACATCCTTGAAGAAGCCCATATCCAGCATACGGTCCGCCTCATCCAAAATGACGGTCTGGATCTTGTCGAAGCGGATGGCGTGGTGCTTGTAGTGATCCATCAGACGGCCGGGGGTGGCGACCACGATCTGGGGCTTTTTCTTTAGCTGCTGCAGTTGTGGTTCCATCTTCTGCCCGCCGTAGAGCACAGCCACCCGGATATTCTCGTAGTGGGTCAGCAGGCCCCGGAGCTCGTCGCCGATCTGGAGGGCCAGCTCCCGGGTGGGAG
>JAFOKO010000068.1 GCA_017419715.1 Oscillospiraceae bacterium
AGCCCACCGAGACCGAGAGCAAGGAGACCCTGGACGAGGCCGCGGAGATCTTCCGCAAGCTCTTTGACCTGGCCCACAAGGATCCCGAGTACATGCACAACGCACCCCATCATGCCCAGATCGGCCGCCCCGACGAGGTTGCCGCGGCCCGGAATCCCATCGTTCGCTGGACTAAGGCATGATTGAACGGTTGCTGGTTTGCCGAAGCAGGGGATATAACCCCTATGAAAACCTGGCTCTGGAGGAAGCCCTGCTGAACCTGGTCGGAACAGGCGAGTTGATTCTCTACCTCTGGCAGAATGAACGCACCGTGGTCATCGGGAAAAATCAAAATCCCTGGAAGGAATGCAGAACCGCCCTCCTCAACGAGGAGGGCGGCCACCTGGCCCGCCGCCTCTCCGGCGGCGGTGCTGTTTTTCATGACCTGGGTAATTTGAATTTTACCTTTCTGATGTCTGCGGAGGACTATGATCTGTCCCGCCAGCTGACAGTCATTGAAAAAGCCTGCCAAAGCCTGGGCATTCCCGCCCAGCGCTCCGGCCGCAACGATCTGCTGGCCGAGGGCCGGAAATTCTCCGGCAACGCCTTCTATTCCCACGGGGGCAAGTCCTACCACCACGGCACTCTGATGGTGGACGTGGATATGGAGATGGTCCAGCGGTACTTAAGCCCCTCCAAAGCCAAGCTGGCTGCCAAGGGCGTGGACTCCGTCCGCTCCCGGGTGGTGAATCTCCGGGAGTTTGTTCCGAATTTGACGATTGAGCGCCTGTCCGACGCGCTAATTGCCGCCCTTTCCGAGACCTATTCCGAAAACGCCGTAGGGGCGCACAGCGTTCGCCCGCTTGACGCAGAAGAATTGGACCTCCGGGATCTGACGGCCAAATACGCCTCCGACGAATGGCTCTACGGCCCCAAGCTGCCCTTCACAGCATCGGTAGAGGAGCGCTTCCCCTGGGGAGGCGTGGAGATCCAATTGGAGGTCAACGAGGGCGTCATTCGTGCTGCCAAGGTCTACACCGACGCGATGGACGACACCCTGGCGCCCAGAATGGAGACCGCGTTGACAGACTGTGCCTACCGTGGGGATGCGCTGCAAAGCGCCCTTGCATTTCTGCCCACAGAGCAGGCAGAGCAGCTGTTGGCCCTTCTGGAAACGGCGCTTTAACCCTGCAGCACGGGGCTCCTGTTCGCCGTTTGAACCACTGGATCGTAGATGCGAGCAGCGCTCGCCCGCGCCTTGAGGAGAGAGCGATGAAAGTGATCGTAATGGATGTTCAAAAAGGCATAACCAACGAAGCACTCTACAATTACGGGCATTTTTTAGACAATACCGGAATAGTCATTGCGGCCGCCAGAGAGAACGGAATTGAAGTGATCTATGTTCAACACGACGACGGACCCGGCTCCGGCTTCACCAAGGGGGGACGAAGCATTCGAAATCGTCGAGCAGTTCGCGCCCCGTGGGGGAGAAGAAGTGTTTATCAAGCATCATGGAAGCTGCTTCGGTAACACAGATTTTACGAAATATTTGGAGGATGCCGGAGAAGATACCCTGATCATCATGGGATTGCTGACCAATTTTTGCGTCAATACGACGGTGCAGAGCGCCTTTGAGCGCGGCTACAAGGTCATCATTCCGGAAGGTACGAATTCCACCTTTGACAACGATTATATGACTGGAGAAACTGCCTACAGATTCTTCAATGAAGCAACCTGGGCAGATTATTTTGCGAAATGTGTTTCCCTGGAAGAGACGATCGAGCTTTTGCAGGGAAAGCAATGATCAATATACAAAAGGAGACAATCCTATGAATCACTATGATCTGATCGTCATCGGCGCGGGCCCCGGCGGCTATGAGGCTGCCCTGCACGCTGCCAAGCTGGGTCTGAAGACTGCGCTGGTCGAGCGCCGTGATGTGGGCGGGACCTGCCTCAACCGGGGCTGCATCCCCACCAAGACCCTGCTGCACTCTGCTGAGGTCTATCACGAGGCCCAGGAGGCCGAGACCTTCGGCATCCACACGGAAAATGTGGGCTTCAATCTGCCTGCCATCTTCGCCCGGAAACAGGCCGTGGTGGAGAAGCTGCGCGGCGGCGTGGAATCCCTGCTGAAATCCGCCAAGGTGGATGTCCTGCGCGGCACCGGCACGATCCTCGGCACCGGCAAGGTCCGCGTGACCAATGCCGAGGGTAGCACGGAGTACGAATGCGCCAACATCCTGGCAGCCACCGGCTCTGTCCCTGCCCGTCCCCCCATCCCCGGCCTGGAGCTGGCGATGACCTCCGATGAGTTGCTGGACGGCGCGGAGACCCTGTACAAGAGCCTCATCATCATCGGCGGCGGCGTGATCGGCGTGGAGCTCGCCACTTTCTATGCCGACCTCGGCTGCCCCGTCACCATCGTCGAGGGCCTGGACCGTCTGCTGCCCAACATGGACAAGGAGCTTGGCCAGAATCTCGCCATGCTGTTGAAAAAACGCGGTGTAAGCATCCAGACGGGCGCGATGGTCAAGGGCGTGGAGAAGAGCGAGAACGGCTTGACCGTCCGCTTTGAACAGAAGGGCGAGCCCGGTGCGGTGGAGGCGGAAGCCGTCCTGTGCGCCATCGGCCGCTCCCCCTATAGCCAGGACCTCTTTGCCGAGGGCCTGGAGGTCGCCTATGATCGCCGCCGTCTGCATGTGGACGAGCACTTCTGCACTTCGATTCCCGGCGTCTACGCCATTGGCGATGTGTCCTCTCCCGTGCAGCTGGCCCATGTGGCAACGGCCCAGGGCATTGCCTGTGTGGATGAGATCGCCGGCAAGACCCCCAGCCAGGATCTGGGCCTGGTACCCGGCTGTGTCTACACCCGTCCCGAGATCGCCACTGTTGGCATTACCGAGGCGGAAGCCAAGGAAAGAGGCATCCCTGTCAAGACTGCCAAGGGCCTCATGTCTGCCAACGGCCGCACGATGATCCTCGAGGGCGAGCGCGGCTTTATGAAGCTGGTGGCCAGCGCGGAGACCGGCAAGCTGATCGGCGCGGCCTTCATGTGCGAGCGTGCGACCGATATGATCTCCCAGCTCACCGCAGCAATGGCCAACGGCCTCACCGTTAAGCAGATGCTGAGCTTTATCCGCCCCCATCCCACCTTCGAGGAGGCCATGGGCGCCGCACTGGAAGATCTGGCAAAGAAGCTGGAAGGCTGATCCGAATATTCCACATACAAAGAGGGACGACCTTGTGCGGGTCGTCCCTTTGGCGTTTTATAACATTGCGGGCAGTGTCAATATGGCCCGTCATAGCTTTGCAGGAGCTCGGTAATCGCGTGCTCAAACGCTTCCACACAGCCGGAATCGAGAAACTCATCAAAGCTGTCGATCTCATGCGGCAACTCCAGCAGGCAGCTGTCATAGTCCTCCACATAAGCTGCCCAAGCGCTGAAATATCCCCGGGAGCTGGAAAGCGTGGCGGAGCTGTGGTCGCTGAACTGATGTGCAAACGCCCAGTAAATGGAACCGTAGTCGTTGGAGGTGATGATCTGAGAATACCAGCCGTGGATGTCGATGAGGATGTTGTAGCCGGAGCCCTTGACCTGGGTGACAAAGTCGGCCAGCGCCTCCGCTTCCCGGCAGGCCAGGGGCGTTTCGCCGGTGTAGTTCCGAGCCCTCCAAGACGGCGAGAACGCATAGGGAAAACAGCGGTTCATGTCAATACCGTGAGCATCGGACAGCTGTCCGTCATCGTCGTAATAGAAGGTAGTGCAGCGGCCGGGGCCGTCACAGCTGGTGCCAAGGTAGAGCCCGTCCGGATTCAGACAGGGGAGAACATAGACCGTCCAATCTCCGTCCGTTACCAGTTCGTCGTTGTCTGAAAGATAGTCCGTAACTTGCTCAGCCAGATAGACCAGCGCCTCGCCGTCTCTGTTCCAGTGATCTTCCCAGCCGTGAATGGCAAAGCTGAGGATCATGACATTCTCGCCGTTCCCCAGCTGATAAGCGTTCAGTGGATATTCCCCGGAGCTGCTGGTGCCATACTGGATCGTGCGGACGCCGTCTCGGTTCTGCTCACCGGAGGCCTGCTGGGGCTGAAACTTCATTGGTATGGAGAGCACAGAAAGAAACAGGAGTAAGAACAAAAGTGGTTTGGTAATACTTGCCATCAGTTTATCCGCCCTTGTGTATAATTTAGTAGGCGCCATCAGGTGTTCAGATCTTTGGATGCAAATGCCTGGGGGTGCAGCTTCACGGAGGGACCGATGTCCAGATCCGTAAGCTTGTCACAGCCCGCAAAGGCCCAGGCGTAGATGGTTTGCATCCCGCTTCCACATTTCAGCCGGGTTAGGTTTTTGCAGTCCTTGAAGCAGAAGGGAGGAATCGAACGCACCCGGTCTGGAATGGTCAACTCTTCCAGTCCGCAACGAGCAAAGCTGTAGCCCCAGAAGCGTTCCAAAGAGGCGGGAAGCTGGAGCTGCCGCAAGTTTTCGCAACCGTCAAAGACAAATTCCCCGAGATCGGTGATGCCTTCCGCCATGCGGAGCTCACAGAGCTCCGCATGGCCGCGAAAGACGCCGTCGGCAATGACGGTCACCGGTACTCCGTCCAGCGCGGCAGGGATCTCCACCACGGCCGCATCTCCATGGCAGGCACAAACGCAAAATGTACCATCATCGATCAGCTTATATTCCAATTCCATCTTATCGTGGCTCCTTCGTATGTCGTTTCACCCGTGGGAGATTGTGGATCAGTTGCCGTCCAACTCGACGGGTTCTGCTGCTTCTTCCACAGAGGCGGCTTTTGTGGAGCTGGGACCGTTGTAGTGCTGCAGAAGGTCTACAATGGCTGCCTGGTATTTGCCGACACAGCCAGAGGAGAGGAAGGCGCTGTAGCTGTAGATGTCGGGCAACTCCAGCAGACAGCTGTCATAGCCCTTCACATAGGCGGCCCAGCTGCTGAAATAACCATTGCCGCCGGAGAGAGAGGCATAGGTGTTGCCGGGGAACTGCTTATGGAAGGCGTCGTAGATGGTTCCGTATCCGCTGGAGGTGATGATCTGGGAGAACCAGCCGTGGGTGTCGATGAGGATGTTGTGGCCGGAGCCCTTGACATTAGAGACAAAATCAGAGATGGCTCGGGCTTCCGCGCAGGCCAGCGGCGCGGAGCCGTTGTAGTTGCGATCTCCCGTGTAGCAACGGAAGTTGTAGGGGAAGCAGCGGTTCATGTCAATGCCACCGCTCACCAGTTGGCCGTTGGAGTTGTAGTGAGTCGTTGTGCAGCGGCCGGGGCCGTTGCAGGTGGTGCCGAGATAGATACCATCTGGGTTCAGGCAGCGGAGGATATAGACCGTCCAATCGCCGTCCCGCACCAGGTCATAGTGATCTTCCAGATAGGTGTCGAACTGATCCGCCAAATAGACCAGCGCTTCGCCGTCTCGGTCCCAGTTATCCTCCCAGCCGTGGAGGGCAAAGCTGAGAACCATGACATTCTTGCCGTCGCCGATCTGATAGGCAGTCAGGGGGTATCTGCCGGAGCCGCTGGTGCCGTACTGGATGGTTTTGATGACCTCAGTGGGAATGGTGAAGCGGACACGGTTGGAGATGCGCTCCAGACGGGTCAACAGCTGTGCAAGATCCGTGACGGTGACCGGTACGGAGAAGTCGATCATGTGCTCCGCACCAATACCAGTCATCACGCCGGCCTGGTAGAAGCTCATGAGATAGCGATAGTAGCGATTGGAGGAATCTACGCCGGGAATATTGGGAATGTTGTTAATGGCGCCAAGTTCTCTGCCTCGGAACGCCCGCCAGAGATACATCGCTGCCTCGCCGTAGTTAACGGTCGAACTGTAGGAACTCTTTGCCTGATCCAGAATGTCATACTCCAGCGCCTTGGCGATATAAACTTGGTCCGATTCGTTCCGGAGCGGGAAATCTACCCGGAAATAGGCCTCATAGGCGCGAACAGCGGCGCGAAGGATATCCATCGTTGTGATCGGTGTGGATCCGGAAGCGCTTGCTTCAGGGGTCAAAGACTGAGAAAAAACACCAAGGTTAATGCGGCTGAGTTGGAGGAGCGTCCAGTCTGCCACGCTGCAATAACCACTTGCGCCGGTGCAGGTGTAGGCCACACCGTTGATGCTTCCAGAACAGTTGCTGTGCAGGATGTAACCGTTTTGCGCCACAAACAGATGACCTGCCTTGATGAAAAACACGCCATTGTCATAGTTCCCGGGCTGCCGGATCGGATTGCCGCCACTCACCAAAACCAAATCTCCGTTGACCAAGGTAAGTACCTCGGTGCGGGCCGTGCAGATGCCGGAGCTGCCGGTGCAGGTATAGGAGATACCGTTGCAGCTGTCGGTGCAGCTGGTGTGCAGAATATATCCATTCTTGGCTACATAGAGCTTACTATTCTTGGCATAAAAACCGTTGGAGTAATTGCCGGGCGCGGCGATCGGGCTGCCGCCGTTCAGCAGGACGATATTGCCGTCGACTAAGCTCAGCACTTCCGTCTGGACTGTGCAGATGCCGGAGCTGCCGGCACAGGTATAGGTGATATTGTTGAAAGAGCGAGTACCAGCACTATGGACAAACATGCCGTTTTCCACGGCATAGAGATTCCCATTGATGCAATAGAAACCATTGGTGAGTTGGGCAGCGAAGTCGAATCGAGGGTCCAGCCAATGCTCACTGATGTTGTCCTCTATATAGTGGGCTGTGTGGGAGGTGGCGGCCTCGATGACTGCATAATAATACCAGCTACCCACTTCTACATCAGGAAAGAAGCGCACATTGCCGTTGGTGTCAATGGTTTCCGTATCCGGGCAGCGGCTTGCGAATTTGTTGATCATCAAAACGGTTTCGGCACGGGAGATGCTTTTTTCCGGTCCAAAGGTACCGTCCGGGAAGCCGACCGTCCAACCTTTTTCCTGAGCCAGGCAAATGGCGTCGTGTGCCCAGTAGTCGGCCGGAACATCGGGGAAGGTTGTGGTCGTGGGGCAAGCTTCGCCGGAGATGGCGGCAAGCCAGTAGACCAGCTGAGCGCGGGTGGTATAGTCGGAAGGACGGAAGTTTCCGTCTGCATCCGGGGTTACAATGCCAGCGGCAGCCAGCGCATTGACGGCATCGGTGTACCAGGTGTTTTCAGGAACATCTGTGAAGCAAGTCGGTCCTTGTTCATAATTGCCCAGTGCGTACAGAATGACGGCAATTTCTGCTCGGGTGATCTGCAAGTACGGGTAAAAGCAGCCGTCCGGCATACCGCTGATAAAGGATCTATGGAATTCATCCTGTCGCGTTGCCGCGTCACCGAAGCCGGAGGGCTCAGATTCGGATTTTTGAACATCAACAGCAGCGGATCCCAATTCCATGGATTCCACCTCTGTGGATCCCGTTTCGATAGCTTCTGATCCGATGGATACGCTGTCCAGGGGTACTGTCTCAACAGGTTCTGGTTCCGAAAGCTCCAACTGCACAGGCGTGTTGCGCAGCGGGCTGGAAGCGGAAGCTGTGGCCAGGGTTGGCAACAGCATCAGCAAAACTAAAAGGAGACTTGTGAAGCGTTTCATAGGTTGTTCCTCCTAAACAATTTGCGGATGCCGGGCAAGGGCATCGCTGAAATATGCAGAAATGGAAAGCAGGAGCGACTGTGGTGAATTCCCAGGGCCGGAAGCTTCAATTTCCGCTCTGCCTATAAGATACAAAAAAAGGAAAAAAGGTTTAAAGCATTTGAAAAAATATTATACGGAACCTTGTCGGGACAGTTCGTGAGCTGCAGCACCGGCTTATACCACATTGACGCCGTTGATCTCAATGCCCTCGTCGGCGGAGATCACGACGCAACGCACGCCACCCAGCTCCCGTACCTGGATCAGATCTTGCCGGTCGGGGTTCACCTTGATGACCACATCCGGGGTTTTGTATTCCAGCTGGGCGGTGTTGAGCAGATTCTGGGGGGGCATGGAGGCGTCCACACCGAAGGCCTCCTCATACTTGACCCGGAAGGCGGCCATCTTCGGCTCAGAGATCCCGGTATGCTCCAAAACCTCGCTCAATTCCTCGCAGGAGACCGTAAGAGGTTCTGGAACCCTTGCCTCCTTGTGCACGGCAGCCATTTCCCGCAGCTGGGTGTGGACGGTCTGTACCACCTGGGGACTGCATTCCTCGTCCAGGGCCTCTACCAGCACTTCCCGGAAGGTGTCCTTCTGGACGCTCACCGCCATGGGCGGCTGAGTGTGAAAGACTGCCTCAATGAAATCCTCATAACTCTGTTCCTTGGAGCGGTTGAAGAGCAGCGCGCCATAGAGGTTGGTGGCCCGGTCGTCAAAGGCAGGGAAGAGGAAGCCCAGCTCGGGATTGCCGGCCATACAGTCCACGCCGCTGCCGTGGAAGCTCTTCTCAGCAGGGTCATAGCGAAGACCTGGCTTCGTCTCCTTGACGGGGCAGATGGCGCAAACCAGATAGGAGAACTGGGTGTCGCCGGAATCCGCATGGAGGCTGCCGTCCTTTCCCCGGAAGGGGACGTCGTAGACATCCGACGCCAGCAGGATCAGATAGCCGATCTCCGGCAGACGGAGGCTGCCTGCAATTTTTTCAAACAAGCTGTGGCGCGTGTCGGGGTTGGACAGACGCTCCCCCAGCAGTTTCATCAGCAGTCCGTGTTCTTCTCCGCTCTGGACCTGAGCGGTAGAAAAGCTCAGCTCGGAGAGCGTCCTGCCCAGGGTCCCGGAGACGCCCTTGCGCAGCAGCTCCAGATATTTTTCCTGCTCCGCAACGGGAAGCAGGGTCAAAGACTCGTCAAACTCCGCGAGGATCTCACCCAGGGGACTCACATAGCAGCCGAAGATATGGGTGATGGCTGTGCGGTCGGTACGAAAACGCCGCCGCAGCTCAGAAAGCTCTTTGTCGATCAAGGAAATTCCTCCACATTATATAAAGTATTGGCTGCATTATAACACATTTGGCTCGAAAAAACCAGTACAAATATATATACGATTATATGACATGAAATGTTGCAAAACAGATTGACTTTCTTTCCCCTTCGACTTATAATTAAGAAAAAAACAACAGAGAGGAGACCGCGTATGAGTAACGAAAGTCGCGCCAATCGGTCAGAGATCAACCGCCTGACCAAGGCCATCGCTGAGGAGGAACAGAACATCAATTATGCCTTCCAGCGCATTGGCCAGACCTATTTTGCCGCCCATCGCCAGGATGCGGAGGAATCCCAAAAGGCCAATGTCCAGGCTGTTCTGGATGCTATGCAGCGTGCCAGTGCCATGAAAGACCAAATCAATGTGCTACGCGGGATTGCGATCTGCCCGAATTGTAAGTCCGAGGTGGACATCCATGCGGCCTTCTGCAGCCATTGCGGGACCAGAATGCCCGGGCAGGTCTCGTCTGTGCCGACCGCCGCGTCCAACGCTCCGATCTGCCCGAAATGCGGCAATGTCTGTGCGCCCGGAACCAGATTCTGCAATCAGTGCGGCGCCCGGATCCAAGAAGAGGCTCCGGCGGCTCCTACGGCCCCGGCAACGAACTTTGCGCCGACGCCGTCCTACACACCCGCCCCGGAACCCGCTCCATCGTATACACCCGCGCCGGAACCCGCTCCGTCCTATACACCCGTGCCGGAACCCGCGCTGGTTTACACTCCGACTCCGGAACCGGTGCAGGAGCCAACTCCGACCTACACGCCTATTCCGGAGCCTGTGTTTCAGGCTCCCCGGAACACAGCTCAGACGATCGTGTTCAACGCTGTGACGGACATTGAGCCTGCCTCTCCCATCCAGGAAGCGACGCCAGCGCCGGAACCCGAGGCGAGCCCGGAAGAACCGCCCGCGCTTCCCATCCTTGAACAGCCCGCCGCTCCGGCCCAGAAGTTCTGTGCCAACTGTGGCACCCCGCTGGACCCCGACTACCGCTTCTGCCTGGAATGCGGCACGCCGGTACAGTGATTCATGGAAAAACCCTTGGCTTTGCGGCCAAGGGTTTTTTGACCAATCAATCTTGCTTCAGTGCGTCAATGGGGTTGTCCTTTTTGATCTTCCCTGTGGCGTAGAGCATCGTGGCGAAGACGACCAGGAAAACGGAGACGGCGGCGATGCCGATGGCGGTCCAGGGCAGGCGGAAGCTGGAGACAAAGGCGGAGTTGACTGCCTTCCAGATCAGCCAGCTGATGCTGATGGAGACCGGCAGACCCCAGAGCAGGGCCTTGCTGCCGTAGAGCAGGCACTCGAAGCGCATCATGCGCCGGAAGGCGCGGTTGCCCATGCCCACGGATCTCAAGGTGGCGAACTCCCGCCGCCGTAAGCCGATATTGGTGGAGATCGTGTTGAAGACATTGGCGGCCGCGATCAGAGAGATCAACACGATGAAGCCAAAGCTGAACACATTCAGCACCAGAAACACGGCTTGATAGATTTCCTCATCTTCTCGCGTATCATAGACAAAATAATTGTCCTCCTGCTGGTTCAGCAGCGTCTTGACTTCGGCTTTGGCCGCGGCGTGGGAAGGCGCCTGGAGGAAGAAGGACACTTCGCTGAACATTGTGTTCAGGATATCTTCTGAGCCGGAAATGGGAAGATAGATCGTGAGCTCTTGCCCGCCGGAGAAAAGAGGCTGCTCCTCCAGGAATGCGCCGACCTGCAATGTCTTTTGCAGGGTGATTCCCGCTTTGGGAATGGAGATGAAATCCTCTCCACGCATGGAACCGTCTGCTCCAATGGCCTCCACGGGAATAAAATCATAGACTTCATTTCCTGTTTTTTCGTCATAACCGGTGCCGCCGAAAACCATGTTTTTCGGTGCGATCACAAAGCCAGCGTCAAGCTGCAGCGGCAGGGCGTCGGAGCGGAACAGGGGACAGATTTGATAACTGTAGTTGTTGTCCCCCTGAGGAATGACCAAACGCTCGCAGCCGTAGGCGATCGCCTGGCGGGTGCCGGGGTCCATGCCCGCTTCTCTGCAAAGCGCACGATACTCCTCTTCGGGCAGCAGAAATACGGCGCCGCTGATAGAATAGTTCCCATCCTCGTGGTATAGTTGCGAGGCAAGCGCCTCCTTGCTCATAATGGATTCGGGGCATGGGATCTCCAGTCTGGTGCGCACAGCCCAAGCCGCCGCCTGCGTATGTTCAGTCTGGCGTATCTTTTCTGCAAGAGATGGGAGTTGTGCGGGATCAAAGGAAAAGTCTTCAAATTCCCGGGTCACGATGACATCCGGCACATATTTGTTCAGGTTTTCTCCCACATTGGTCTTTAGATTATCCGAAAAGCTAAAGGCGGAGACGAAGAGCACGATGCTAAAAAAGAGGGAAATGATCGTGGAACGGTACTGCTTCCGGCTTCGCTTGAAATTCTTAGCGGCCAAGGTGCCGGGAAAGCCAAAGAGCCACCCGGTGAGGCGGGAGACCTCGACCTCCTTTGCCCGTATTTTGATGTCTGTGCTCTGCCGGATGGCAACCATGGGGGACAGACGCGTGGCCCGTTTGGCGGGAAGCCAGGCGGAAAACAATGCGGTGAACAGACCGATGCCAGCGGCAAGTGCCAGAGAGGGAAGGTGGAGCACAAGCCGCAGGGAGACATTCAAATTGGAGGAATCAACAGAAAGCAGCTTGTCAAAGGTGGGCCGCAGAAGGCGAAGAGTCAAGCCGATGCCGCCGCATCCCAGCAGCAGTCCCAGAGGAATGGCGATCATACAGAGCAGCAGGGCCTCGGTCAACACGGTGCGGCGAATCTGCCGGTTGGTTGCACCGATGGATTTCAGCAGGCCAAACTGCTTGGTTCGCTCAGAGACGGAGATGGAGAAGGAATTGAGGATCAGCTCCACAGAGCCAAAGAAAATCAGAGCAAACAGAATGGCAACGAGACTGTAGAACAAATGAACGATGATTTTGTTCTCGGAGACGCCGTACATGTATAAAAGCGCATCGTTGTCAATACTGCCGCTGCCATACCGATGTCTGGCCAGAAAGTCCAGCGTATCTTCAACCTGATCCAGGGTAAACAAGGCCGTGTGCGCCGCACCTGTTCCGCCGACGGTCAACGCCAGACTGCCCGGCATATCAAAGCTCTCCACGTCGTTGCTGAGGCGATTGTAAACGCCGACAATGGTCCAGATTTCTTCCACCGTGTCGCGCAGGTGTTCCCCATCTTCGAGGTATGCATCTTCCTCCTGCAGCGCAACGCCGTCCGTGCTCTCGCGCTGACCGACGCGAAGCGTCAACTGCTGCCCAACGGCCAGATCCGCGCCAATGCCCTCGGCAGCCCGGTTGGAGATCAGCAGCTCGTGATCGTTCTGCGGCATGCGTCCCTCCACAAGCCGGATGGGAAGCAGGTCCGTGAGGTTTTCAGACATGGAGCTGATGCGCAGATAAGGCTGATAGGGACTGGTTCCGACCAGCGCCCAACCGACACCGTCCAGACTTGCGACCTCATGGACCCCATCCTGTGCGCGAAGCTCTGCCAGCTCGGCGTCGCTGCATTCATAGTATAAGCCGTGATAAGAGCCCTGTGAAGCAGAAGTAAAATCGAGCAGAAACCGCCACCCGGAATACGCGCCCTCGGCCACCGCTGTGAACAGTGCCACGGAGAGGATGATGCCCACGATGGTCACCAGCGTCCGCACCCGGTTCTGCTTCAGACAGCGCAGGGTAAAGTGTGTTAGAATGCTCATCCTCTCATCCTCTCGTCCCGGACGATTTTGCCGTCCTCGATGGCGATGATCCGGTCGGCCTGCAGGGCGATGGATTCATCGTGGGTGATGACGATCAGGGTCTGGCCGTAGCGCCGGTTGGAGAGCTTGAGCAGTTCTACGATCTCCTGGCTGTTCTTGGAGTCGAGGTTGCCGGTGGGCTCGTCGGCCAGCACCACCGCCGGGGCGTTCATCAGAGCCCGACCGATGGAGACGCGCTGCTGCTGGCCGCCGGAGAGCTGGTTGGGCAGATTCTTCCGCCGTCCCTGGAGACCCAGCGTGTCCAGCAGTTCCTTCAGCCGCTCCTGGTTGAGCTCTCGCCCGTCCAGCAGGACGGGAAGGGTGATGTTCTCCTCAGCAGTGAGCACAGGGATCAGATTGTAAAACTGGTAGATCAGACCCACCTGGCGGCGGCGGAAGACAGCCAGCTTTTCGTCGTTCTGGGCGTAGACATCGGTGCCGTCCAGAAAGACTTTGCCTGCCGTGGGCCGGTCTACGCCGCCTAAGATGTGCAGCAGCGTGGACTTGCCGGAGCCGGAAGGCCCGATAATGGCCAGAAACTCGCCCTTCTCTACGGAGAAGGAGACATCGTCCACGGCCTTGACCAGGTTTTCCCCGGCTCCGTAGTGCTTAGATAAGTGTTCAACCTTTAAGATTTCCATGTGTGTTGTCCTTTCTTGGAATTACTGACCCTATTCTAACATGCCAATGTGACAGTTGGGTGACAAATCCATAAGCGATTTGTCACCCAACTGTCATGTGGATCAATTTTATACCGTTCCCATGTAAAACCGTACCGTGAATTTTGCGCCGCCCTCGGGGGCGTTGGCGGCCTGGATGGTGCCGTCTTGGGCCGCAATGATCTG
This sequence comes from Oscillospiraceae bacterium, assembly GCA_017419715.1. Classification (GTDB taxonomy): domain Bacteria; phylum Bacillota; class Clostridia; order Oscillospirales; family Oscillospiraceae; genus JAFRPC01. Next base: position 13,537 of record JAFOKO010000068.1, read on the forward strand.
GCGGGCCAGAGCCAAGCCAATGCCGATGCTGTGCTCGCTGGCGTCCTTGCCCCGGTAAAAGCGCTCAAAGAGATGTGGCAGGTCCTCCGGGTCGATGCCGGGGCCGGTGTCGCGGACGGTGATCTCCGTGTAGATCGGCGTCTGGCGAGCCGAAACAGCGATGATCCCGCCCGCCGGCGTGTGCTCCACGCAGTTCTTCAGCACATTGCCCAGGGCTTCGGCGCTCCAGGCGAGGTCCACATTCAGCACCGTGTCTCCAAGCTCCAGAAGCAAGCGCTGTTCCTGCAGCTCCATGGGAATGCGAAGATTGCGGACCGCCTGTTCCGTCAAGGCTGCCGCCGTGATCTGCACAGGCTCAAAGCGTACCACGCCCGCGTCCAGCTTGGAGAGCTTCAACAGCGTCTCTACCAGCCAGTCGATCCGCTCCAGAGCGCGCTTGAGCTCCCGCGTTAGCCGCAGCCGCTGCTCGTCTTCCCTTGCGCCGGGCAGAAGGGAGACGGTCAAATTGATGGAGGTCAATGGTGTGCGAAGCTGATGGGAGATGTCTGCCAGGGCTTGAGAGAGCGCTTCCTTGTCCTGCTGCAGTTGATCCGCGGCGTCCCGAAGCTGAACGGTCATCTTCCGGATCTCGCTGTGCAGGATTGCCAGCTCTCCCTCATTGCTGTCGTCCAAAAGCTGTTCCTGTCCGTGCAGAATGCGGTCGATCGAGCGGCTCAGCGCGGCGATCTCCCGGTAGCGCCGACGCTGAAACAGCCAGTGCAGTCCGCCGCCGAACAGAACTGCACCAAATCCGAGCAAACCAGCCGCCGGGGAGATCAAAAGCCCCAATGCCCCAAACAGAAGGGCTGTGAGCGCATATAAGTACGATTCCCGTCTCAATTCCGGGTTTTTCCAGTCTTTCATTCGTCCATCCGATAGCCGATGCCCCGCACGGTTTTAAACAGCACGGGATTCTGTGGGTCGTCCTCTAACTTTTCCCGCAGGCGCTTCATATATACGGTCAGCGTGTTGTCGTTTACATAATCTCCTGCTACATCCCAGATCTCTTCCAAAAGCCGCGCCCGGGTCAACACCCGGCCCCGGTTGGAGAGGAAGACCAGCAGAATTCGGTATTCCAGAACCGAAAGGGAAAGCTCCTGGCCGCTTTTGGTGACGACCGCCTTATCGGTGTCCACCCGGAGATCGCCCAGACTTACCACATTTTGGCTGCCACAGCGGCGCAGAACGCTCCGCACCCGGGACACCAGCTCCCGGGGCCGGAAGGGCTTGGCGATATAGTCGTCGGCCCCCATGTCTAAGCCCGCCACCACGGAGCTCTCATCGCCCGAGGCGGTGACGAAGATCACAGGCAGGCTGTATTGCTTGGCACAGGCGCAGACGCCGAAGCCGCTGCCGTTTGCCAGAGAGACATCCACCAGAAGCAGATCAAAGGCCCCGGGCCCCAAAAGCTGTTCCGCTTCCCGCTGTCCCACCGCAGTCTGCAGGGCGAAGCCCTCACTCTGCAGGAATTCCACCATAGAGCGGGCAATGGCCGGATCGTCTTCCACCAATAAAATACGCTGCACGATAATCCCCCCTGTTTCGGGTCCATTATACCCGAAGCAGGGGAGGATTGCAAGGGCGATTGTTGCGCGGGCGATCCGCCCGCGTTATTTTTCTTTGGACGGGAAGAATACTGCCGCCAGTGCGCCGAACAGGACGGCGGCTGTGATGCCACCGGACGCGGCGGTAAGGGGGCCGGTCAACGCGCCCAAAAGCCCGTCCTTGTCCACAGCCGTTCGCGTCCCTTCAGCAAGAAGGTTGCCAAAGCCGGTCAAGGGGACGGTCGCGCCAGCGCCCGCCCAGTCTACCAGACGGGGATAGAGGCCCAGCGCGCCGAGAATGACGCCAGCCACGACACATCCGGTCAAGATCCGCGCTGGGGTCAATGCGGTTTTGTCGATCAAAATCTGGCAGACGAGGCAGATCAGTCCGCCCACAAGAAATGCTCTAAAGTAATCCATTGTTAATTCCTTTCGTCAATGCTCGATTGCCACCGCGTGGCAGACGGCGGGGATGCTCCGCTTTTGCTGGACCGTGGTCGGGGAGAGCAGCGCGCCGGTGCCGCAGAAAAGGATCCGTTTCCACTGTCCGGCAGCCAGCCCGGGCAGAAGCCGAGCGGCCAGAACCGTTGCGCTGCAGCCTGCCCCGGAGCCGCCGCAGTGGACATCCTGGGTCTCGGGATCGTAGATCAGCACGCCGCAGTCGGTGTAGCGCTGCCCCAGCCGCACACCGTCGGCAGCGAAGAATTCCCGCACCATATCGCTGCCCAGACTGCCCAGATCGCCTGTGATGATGCGGTCATAGTCCTCCGGGCTTCTGCCCAGGTCCTCTAAATTGGCACGGATCGTCCGGTAGGCCGCCCAGGCCATGGCCGCACCCATGTTGTTGGCGTCGGTGATGCCCTTGTCCTCCACGGTCCCCACGGTGGCTTCAGTGAGAACAGGGCCTTTGCCCTCGGCAGAGGCCAGAACAGCGCCCGCGCCTGTGACGGTCCACTGAGCCGTGGGAGTCCGCTGGCCGCCGTAGGCCAGCGGGAAACGGTATTGCCGCTCCGCCGCCGCAAAGTGCGATGAGGAGAGGGCCACGGCCTGCCGCACATAGCCCGCGTTCACGGCAGCGCCCGCCAGCAGCAGCCCCTCCGCCATGGTCGAGCAGGCCCCGTAGAGCCCCAGCGCCGGCAGACCGGAACCCCGCAGGGCATAGCTGGAGCCCACGCACTGGTTCAGCAGATCGCCGGAGAAGACGAGTTCCGGCGCAGGGGCCTCCGGCCCTCTTTTTTTCAGCATCAGATCTATCGCCGTCTGCTGAAAGTGCGTTTCCGCTTGCTCCCAGGTTTTTTCTCCGAATTTTCCGTCCTGGATGACCAGGTCAAAGGATCTCCCCAGAGGGCCGTCCCCTTCTTTTTTTCCCACCACGGAGGCCCAGGCTGTGATCACAGGTCGATTGGGGAAAGCCATACTCTGCTTGCCACGGTGTAATGATGTCAATGAATTCACCCGCATTTCATACATTGTGTTTTCCGTAGCTTCCCCTGTTTTTACAAAAAAATACCCGGCATTCCGAAGAATACCGGGCAGAAATGTTCAATTTGCTCAGCCGATCCGAATGCCGCACAGGAAGCGAGCGGAATAGTAGCTGTTATCCAGACTGGTGATCACAACGCCGGAGCTGGAGTTGGCTGCATGGATGAACTGATTGTTGCCGATGTAGATGCCGGAGTGGGTGGCAGGGTAGTCGGCAGAGTAGGTGCGAGTAAAAATGATGATGTCGCCGGGTTCCAGATTGCTACGACTCACCTGGGGATAACCGTTCTCATACTGGCAGCTGCTGGTGCGGCCCACATTGTAGCCGAACTGCTTGTAGATGTAGTAGACCAGGCCGGAGCAGTCGAAGCCGGTGGAAGGGGAAGCGCCGCCGTAGACATAGCTGTAGCCCTGGAACTGTTGTGCGTAAGCCGCGACCTGTTCACCCAAATCGCCGGAGCTGGGCGCGCTGTAGCTGTCATAAGAGGAGCTATAGCTGTCGGAGGAGCTGTAGCTGTCATTGGAGCTGTAGCTACTGGAAGAAGAGCTGTCTTCTTTGTAGGTATTGCCCTTGCTGCCGGCATTGGAGTAAGGCGTCTCCAGCAGGGTCAAAAGATCAGAGCGGACATAGCCGATCTGGCCGTTGAAGCTCACCTTGTACCAGCCGCAGTTGAAGCCGATGATGAAGCAGGTCTCGCCCTTGGGGGCCTGGGCAACGATGCCGGAGCTGGTGCTGGGACCCGTCCGGACATTGCTGCAGGTGTCAAACATGGCGTAGCCAAGCTTAATATTCTTTCTCTCGTTGAATTCGATGTAGTCCTTGTGCATATAGCCAATTTCCAGGTTGAAATTGACCAGATACCAATCGCCCACCTCACGGATGATGACGACGCTGTCACCATAGGAAGCCGTGGCCAGGATGCTGCTGTTGGTGGAGGCAGAGGCGCGCAGGCGCAGGGCAGAGGCGGTAACAACGCCAATGCCGGTTTTCAGTTCCGTTGCGTGCGCCGGGAGGGACATGCCCGCCAGAATCACGACGCTCAGAGCCAATGCGATCAGTCTTGTGGAAATCCGTTTCATATGTACCCTCGCTTTCCGAATCACTTACCGGCTAAAGCTCGCTCGAGCCATACACAGCCCACATCAAGCGCTGTGTAGAAGCCGTCTTTCTCACCCTTTTTGACGATGCGGTCCTTCGGCCTAACCGTTTGATCGGTTAGCTGGAGCTGGACCGAGACCTTCGTCGCCAGGTTGAGGTCCTGGAATTCTTTCGTCTCCAGGATCTGAAGAATGACGATGTATGGATCCGCCATTGAGCCGTAGTAGACTATATTATCCTTTCGCATCAAGGGATGGCCCTTGTAGGAAAGACCGTTCTGTTCAGCCAATGGAGCACCTCCTCGTTGAGAATGTAACCAAATTGTAACTCATTGAAATGAGTTTGTCAACCCCGAAAGCAAGAAATTTACAATTTTTTGCTTTTTTTTACGGAATTGATGGCAAATTTAGTCCAAAAGATGTGGTTTTGCGAGAAAAACGGAAAGCGGGGTACCTATGAAATTGTAACAAAATCGGCGGACAGCCGTCCGTCGACTTGACAAAACAGGGAGCCTGCTCCGCAGGCTCCCCGCGCTGTCCGATCATTGGGACCGGTCTTAATTAAACAGATAGTGGCGAACCAACTCAGAGAGCAGCTCGTCCCGGTCCAGACGGCAGATCATGGCTCTGGCGTTGTTGTGGTTGGTGATGTAGGTGGGGTCTTCCGAGAGAAGATAGCCTACAATCTGATTGACAGGATTGTAACCCTTTACGGTAAGCGAGGTATAAACGGAAGATAAAATCCGCCTCATTTCCTCGTGATCCTCCGAGGGCACACGGTATTTGATCGTATGGTCTTCCATTTTGCCTACCTCCTTGCTTCATCCCTCTTATCATACCCCATTTTTGGGAATTTGTAAAGGAATTAATTGTAAATTTATTGTTGCTTTCGTACGAAAAACAGCCCAAAGGTATTGGGACCGCAGTGGGTGGAGATGGCGGAGCAGGCGGGATACTCGATAAGCTGCCTGCAGCCGGTCTTTTCCCTGACATAGGCCTTCAGTTCTTCCAGAAACGCGGAATCTGCAATGGTATGGTTCATGTATACCAGATCGGTCTCCAGCGCATCCAGGCGGGCGATCTGGTCGTCCACAAACTGATAAACGCACTTGCGGTAAACGCCCCGGTATTTCTTGCCCACCCGCATAATGCCGTTGTCGAAGACGATCTCAGGGCGGAGCTTCATGATGTTTGCGCCAAAGGCGGCCAGAGCGGAGCAGCGGCCGCCTTTGTACAAAAACTCCAGAGTCTCAATGATGAAGCTGCCTACGATGCGCTCCCGGTAGGCTTCCATAAAGGCTGCCACGGCCGCCGGGTCCTCCAGATCGCTGTGCAGAGCGGCGAGAATGGTCAAGCTTGTGCCGCCGGCCAGACTTTTGGAATCCACCACCCAGACATTGCCTACCTCCTGGGCTGCCATGCAGGCGTTCTGATAGCAGGAGGAGACGCCGGAGCTCTTTGCCACATGGATGACGGGACGGCCTTCGGCGGTGAGCTTGCGGAACCATTTTTCGTAATCGTCGGGATTGGCCGCGCTGGTCTTGGCTAACTGGCCGGACTGCTGGACATAGTCCAGCAGCTCCTTCTGGGTCAAATCGGGCCAGTCGTCCACTGTCTTTTCGCCCATGGTCACATAGCTGGCGATGGGACGGATGTCATATTGCTGCAGGAGTGCTTCCGGCATGTCCAGCGTGCTGTCGGCAGAGATAATATATGACTTCATTTGCATTAACCTCAAGATAACAGGACATAGAATACTCTGTGCTTATGATCTACGGACGGCGTTCAGATTCTGCTCCAGCGCCTGCAATACCTTGTCCATAGCGGGCTCAATATCCGTGTCGCTGAGGGTGCGGTCTTCGGCGCGGAAGGTCAAGGAGAAGGCCACGCTCTTTTTCCCGGAAACGATGCCGATGCCGCGGTAGACATCAAAGAGCTGGATCTCCCGGAGCAGTGCGCCGGCGGCGCCGGTGATGCAGGCTTCCAGTGCGCCGACGGTGACGCTCTCATCGCAGACCACCGCCAGATCGCGGCTGGTGGCCGGGAACTTGGGCAGTGCCCGGAAGGTCTTCTCCGGCGCGAGGGCGTTGCGCAGTTCCGTGAAGTTCAGCTCGGCGCAATAGACCTCGCAGTCCATGCCGTAGTTCGCGGCGGCCAGAGGATGAATCTGGCCCAACAGACCCATGCGCTTCCCGTTCACCAGCAGGGCCGCGCAGCGGCCGGGGTGGAAGCTGGGATCGTCTTTTACGGCCTCAAAGGAGAACGGCTGCACATTGAGCTGGGAGAGGATGCCCTCCACAGCGCCCTTGAGGGTGTAGAAGCTCTCGCCGGAGCCGTAAGCGCCCAGCATCAGCAATTTGGGTTCGCGGGGCAGGACCTCGCCCTCCACCGGTAGATAGATCTTCGCCAGCTCATAGAGCCGGGCGGCCTTGTTGTGGTAGGCGTAGTTTCGGGCCAGAATATCCAGCATGGAGGGAAGGCCCGTGGTGCGCATAACGGAGGTATCCTCACCCAGGGGGTTCAGTAGCTTGATCTGAACTCTACGGGGATCGTCCTTGGGGGCGCGGATCATGTCCATGCCGGAGGGGGAGACGAAGGAGTAGGTGATGATCTCACTGTAGCCCAGGGCTCGCGCTGCCGTTCCGGCCTTGATCTCCAGCTTCTGGCTGTCGGAATAGCCGCCGCGGGTGGTCGTTCCCCGCATCAGAGTGGTGGGGATCTCGTTGTAGCCGTAAAAACGGGCGACTTCCTCAGCCACATCGGCCATCCGGCGCAGGTCGGGCCGCCAGGTGGGGACGATGATCTTGCCGTCTGATACAGTGATCTGCTCCCGGCGGAGGTATTCGATCATGTCGGCCTCGGAGATCTGAGTGCCCAGCAGGGCATTGATCTTCTCGGGCTCCAGGGGCAGGACAACGGGCTGCGGAATGTAGTTCAGAATGTCGATCACGCCGTCCAGGACCTCACCGGCTCCCAGCAGTTCCACCAGCTCGCAAGCGCGGTTGACGGCGGGCAGGGTCAACATCGGGTCGATGTTCTTCTCGAACTTTGCGGAGGCCTCGGTGCGCATGCCCAGGGCCAGGGCGGTCTTGCGGATCGAAGTGCCGTCAAAGTTGGCGGACTCGAAGACGACATCCACGGTGTCGGCTGCAATCTCGGAGTTTTCTCCGCCCATGACACCGGCCAGCCCCACGGGACGGGTCTCGTCGGCAATGACCAGCATCTCGGGACTTAGCTTGCGCACATTGCCGTCCAGGGTGGTCAAGCTCCTGTCCTCCCCGGCTCGGCGGACGATGATCTTGCCGCCGCCCACATAGCGGTAGTCAAAAGCGTGCATGGGCTGGCCGTACTCCACCATGACATAATTGGTGATGTCCACAATATTGTTGATGGGCCGAATTCCGGCGGCGCGCAGACGCTGGCGCATCCACTTGGGGGAAGGGCCGATCTTTACATTCCGAACCATCCGGGCTGTGTAGCGCAGGCAGAGGTCGGGATCGGGGGTCTCCACATCCAGCAGTTCGGTCAACTCGCCGGGACCGCCGCCCTTGACCACGGGCTCATGGAGCTTGAGCGGGACATGGAAGGCTGCCGCCGTCTCCCGCGCCAAGCCGATCAGACTGTAGCAGTCGGGGCGGTTGTTGGTGATCTCAAATTCCACCACAGAGTCGTCGTTGCCGATGACCTCATTGATGTCTTGACCCACATGCGCGCCTTCGTCGTTGAGGATCCAGATGCCGTCCTCACAGGCGTCGGGGAAGTCGTTGTGGGTCAAACCCAGCTCCTGGATGGAGCAGAGCATGCCGTTGGATTCTGCGCCGCGCAGCTTGCCCCTGGTGATGTGGACGCCGCCGGCCAGGTAGGAATCATGCAGGGCGGTGGGCACCAGGTCGCCCTGGTGAACATTTTGCGCGCCGGTGACGATCTGGATGGGCGCGCCTTCCCCCACATCGATCTGGCAGATCCACATGTGGTCGGAGTTTTCGTGGCGGACGATGGAAAGCACCTTGCCTACCTTGACATGTTTGATCTCCGCATCCAGCCGGGCGGTGGTCTCCACCTTCTGTCCGGCAATGGTCATGATCTCAGCATACTCCCGGTCGGAGGCCTCGATATCGACAAATTCTTTCAGCCATTTTCTGGAGAGATTCATATTCTTGTGCCTCCTTCTTTAAAACTGCCGCAGGAAGCGGACGTCGTTTTCAAAAATCAAGCGCAGATCGGAGATCTGGAAGCGGCGCATGGCCATGCGTTCCAGACCGATGCCGAAGGCGAAGCCGGAGTAGACATTGGGGTCGATGCCGCAGCCCTCCAGCACCTTGGGGTGCACCATGCCGGCTCCCAGCAGCTCGATCCAGCCCTCGCCCTTGCAGGTGGGGCAGCCGGCGCCGTGGCACTTGAAGCACTGCACGTC
>JAFOKO010000007.1 GCA_017419715.1 Oscillospiraceae bacterium
CCGGCTGAAGAAGCAGATCGCAACGGCTGAGTCCCTCGGCCTGCGCAAGCCCGGTCAGACGACCGTTCAGCCCGACAACGAAATGACCCGCGGCAAGATTGCCAAGATTGGCTTCATGCTCGAGGTCACAGAAGTGAAATAAGGAGGAGACAAGAATGGAACTGCATGAACTTGCTCCCGTTCTGGGTTCTACCCAGGTCGCCAAGCGCAAGGGCCGCGGCTGCGGCACCGGCAACGGCAAAACTGCCGGCCGCGGACACAAGGGCCAGAAGGCTCGCTCCGGCGGCAAGATCCGCGTTGGCTTCGAAGGCGGCCAGATGCCTCTGGCACGCCGCATCCCCAAGCGCGGCTTCAACAACATCCATGCCAAACCCCTGACTGCCGTGAATGTAGCGGTGTTCAATGCCTTTGATAACGGCGCTGTTGTCGACGCTGCAACCCTGATCGAAAAGGGTATCATCGACAGCTGCAAGTACGGTCTCAAGGTCATTGCCAATGGCAAGCTGACTAAGGCCATCACCGTGAAGGCCGCGGCCTTCTCCGAATCTGCCAAGGCGAAGATCGAAGAAGCAGGTGGAAAGGCTGAGGTGGTATAAGGTGCTCGAAACGATCCGCAACGCGTGGAAAATTGCCGATCTGCGGAAAAAGCTCCTGTTCACCTTTGCGATCCTGCTGCTCTACAGACTTGGCAACGTTATTCCTGTTCCCTTCGTGAACACGACCACGATGTCCGAAATGTTCAACAGCGATCAGATCCAGAACTCCATCTTGGGTCTGTTCAACATGATGTCCGGCTCGGCCTTCTCCAGAGCGACGCTCTTTGCTCTGTCGATCCAGCCCTACATCAACGCGTCCATCATTGTCCAGTTGCTTACCATCGCCATCCCCTCCCTGGAGCGTCTGTCCAAGGAAGGCGGCGAGGAAGGCAGAAAGAAGATCGAAAAGATCACCCGCTATGCCACTGTCGGCTTGGGACTTCTCATGGGCTGGGCCTACTGGGTCATGCTCACGAACTACAATGTCGAGTGGAATAACGCTCTTCTGGTAAAGACTGGCTTCGTTCCTGCCCTTACCGTCATCCTTTCCTTCACCGCGGGCGCTTCCCTGGTGATGTGGTTGGGTGAGCAAATCACCGAGTTCGGCATTGGCAACGGCATCTCCATGATCCTGTTTGCCAACATCGTCTCCCGTCTGCCCCAGACTGTCATCGGCCTGGCCAAGAATGTGATCGATGACGCTGCCGGCTACTGGTATGTTGCATTGATCTCCGTGGTGGGTATGATCGCGCTGATCATGTTCATCGTGTTCATTACGAATGCTGAGCGTCGCATTCCCGTAAGCTATGCCAAGCGTGTTGTGGGCCGCAAGGTCTACGGTGGCCAGAACACTTTCCTGCCCATTAAGGTCAACATGAGCGGCGTTCTGCCCATCATCTTTGCCCAGTCTGTGGCGACCCTGCCCGCGACCATTGCCATGTTCGCCCGCACCACTGACACCTGGCGCTATGAGCATCTGTGGAGCAACACTTCTGCCTTCTACATGGTGATGTATTTGCTGCTCATCATCGGATTCTCTTATTTCTACGCAACCATTCAATATAACCCGGTTGAGATCTCCAACAATTTGCGGAAGAACGGCGGCTTCATCCCCGGCTATCGCCCCGGCCGTCCCACCTCCGACTTCATTGCCAGAGTGATCAACAAGATCACGCTCTTCGGCGCGATCTTCCTGGGCATCGTCGCCATTCTGCCCATCCTGGTCGGAACATTCAGCGCGAAGTTCTCCACGCTGGCGGTTGGCGGCACCTCCGTCATTATCGTTGTGGCCGTTGCCCTGGAGACTGTCCAGGCCATCGAGGCACAGATGATGATGCGCCACTACAAAGGCTTCCTGGAATAAGGAGGGCATCGGCATGAAGCTGATCCTTTTCGGTGCCCCCGGTGCCGGCAAAGGGACCCAGGCGGAGAGTATCTCCAAGGAGTTCTGCATCCCCGCCATTTCCACCGGCAACATCCTCCGGGAGGCGATCCAGAACAAGACCCCCATCGGTCTTGAAGCAAAACGCTTCATGGACAACGGACAGCTCGTTCCCGACAGTGTCGTCATCGGCATTGTTGAGGAACGGGTGGGCCGGGAAGACTGCAAGAATGGTTACATTCTCGACGGTGTTCCTCGCACCCTTGCGCAAGCGGAAGAGCTTGAGCGCTTCGGTGTCGCCATTGACAAGGTTGTGTCCATTGAAATTGAAGACTCCGTGATCGAAAAGCGCATGTCCGGACGGCGCGTATGCAGCCATTGCGGCGCGAGCTATCATATCACGGAAAACCCGCCCAAAATTGAGGGTGTGTGCGGCGAATGCGGCGGCGCGCTGATCATCCGTCCGGATGACAAGTCGGAAACCGTCCGCGAGCGTCTGGCTGTGTATCACCGGATGACCGAGCCCATCAAAGGCTTCTATGAGGCCAGAGGCAAGCTTGTGTCCGTGGATGGCAATCAGCCGATCCGTGCCGTGCATAAAGCGATTTTGGAGGCTTTAGGGAAAAGCGTATGATCTCTGTAAAAACTGATCGAGAGCTGGAAATCATGCGGAAGGCCTGTAAAATTACCGCGGCGGCCCGTGCTTTGGCAGGGGAAATGGTAAGGCCCGGCGTGACGACCGGTGAAATTGATAAAGCCGTACACGACTTTATCGTCTCTCAGGGTGCAAAACCCTCCTTTCTGCATTATCAGGGCTACCCCGGCAGCGCCTGTATTTCGGTGAATGAAGTGGTCATCCACGGCATTCCCGGAGACAGGGTGCTGAAAGAGGGAGACATTGTCTCCGTCGATGTGGGCGCCTTCTGGCAGGGGTTCCATGGGGATTGCGCTGCAACCTTTGCCTGCGGGACCATCTCCCAAGAGGCACAGCGGCTGATCGATGTCACGAAGCAGAGCTTCTTCGAGGGCATTCGATTCGCCCGTCAGGGAAACAGAGTCTCTGACATCTCCCATGCGGTTCAAGCGTATGTGGAGGCCAACGGGTTCTCCGTGGTGCGCGCCTTCGTAGGTCACGGCGTTGGCGAGCACCTGCACGAGGAACCTTCCGTACCCAACTACGGAGCGCCTGGCAAGGGCCCCCGGCTTGTGAAAAACATGACCATCGCCGTGGAACCTATGGTCAACATGGGAAGCTACGAAGTCCGCGTCCTCCGGGACGGCTGGACCACGGTGACGGCAGACGGTAAGCTGGCCGCCCATTACGAAAATTCCATCCTCATTACCGACGGCGAGGCCGAGATCCTCACCGTCCCCGAGGGACTGTGATTATGGAAGAGATATCCATATCGGACATTATTGTCTCCACTGCCGGCAGAGATCAGGGGAAACTGTTCTATGTGGTTGGAACAGAAGGCGTGTACGCCCTGATCGCAAACGGAAAAGACAGAAAGCTCGAACGCCCGAAACGGAAAAAGCTGAAACATGTCCGTTTCGTCACTCGGACAGATTCCCGGATCGCCGCGAAGCTGCGCTCCGGAGAGAAGGTACTCAACAGTGAACTGCGTAGAGATCTCGCCGCATTTGGCCGGGACTCCGCACCGAACCAAGAGGAGGTTTAAGGATTTTTGGGAAAAGCCGACGTAATTGAATTAGAGGGCATTGTCACGGATGCCCTGCCGAATGCAACATTTTCCGTCGATATCGGCGGAGGACACACCATTCTGGCCCATATTTCCGGGAAGCTCAGGATGAACTACATCAAGATTCTGCCCGGGGACAAGGTGACAGTTCAAATGTCGCCCTATGACCTGACGTTGGGTCGTATCACGTGGAGAAGTAAATAGACACACGCTGTATTTAATGGAGGTTTAACATCATGAAAGTAAGACCGTCCGTGAAGCCCATGTGCGAAAAGTGCAAAGTCATCAAGCGCCATGGCCGCGTAATGGTAATTTGCGAAAATCCCAAGCATAAGCAGAGACAAGGTTAATAGGAGGTGCTCAAGAAAAAATGGCACGAATTGCTGGTATTGACCTGCCCCGTGAGAAGCGAATCGAAATCGGTTTGACCTATATCTACGGCATCGGCAGAAAAAGCGCGAACGACATTCTCAAAGCTGCTAACATCAACCCGGATACCCGCGTCAAGGATTTGACCGAGGCTGAGGAAGCCGCTTTGCGTGATGTGATCGACAAGAACTACACCATTGAGGGCGACCTCCGCCGTGAGGTTGCTATGAACATCAAGCGGCTGACCGAAATCGGCTGCTATCGTGGCGTCCGCCACAGAAGAGGTCTTCCCGTCCGTGGGCAGCGCACCAAGACCAATGCCCGTACCCGCAAGGGCCCCAAGAAGACCATCGCCAACAAGAAGAAGTAAGGAGGGGAATTGAGATATGGCAAAGGCCAATGCAAAGAAAGTCGTCAAGCGCCGTCGTGAGCGCAAGAATATTGAAAAAGGTGCCGCGCATATCCGCTCCTCTTTCAACAACACCATGGTCACCATTACCGATCTGAACGGTAACGCTCTGTCCTGGGCCTCCTCCGGTGGTCTGGGCTTCCGTGGAAGCAGAAAGTCCACCCCCTACGCCGCCCAGATGTGCGCGGAGACTGCCGCCAAGGCCGCCATTGAGAATTGCGGTCTGAAGACTGTCGCCGTCTATGTCAAGGGCCCCGGCCAGGGCCGTGAAGCTGCCATTCGCGCCCTCCAGGCTGCAGGTCTGGAAGTCGTCTCCATCAAGGATGTCACCCCCATTCCTCACAATGGTTGCCGTCCTCCCAAGAGACGCCGCGTTTGATCGGAAGGAGGAAACACACAAATGGCTAAGAATACACAACCCGTTCTCAAGCGCTGCCGCACCCTGGGCGTTTCTCCCGCGGTCATGGGCTATGCCAAGACCTCTAAGAAGAACCCCGGCGGACAGAGAAGAGCCAAGAAGTCTGAGTACGCCATGCAGCTGACCGAGAAGCAGAAGGTCAAGTTCGTCTATGGCATTCTCGAGAAGCAGTTCCGCGCCTACTACGCCAAGGCCTCCGCTGCGGAAGGCAACACCGGTGAAGTTCTGCTGAGCCTCATCGAGCGCCGCCTGGACAATGTGGTCTACCGCCTGGGCTTCGCCAACACGCGCCGCCAGGCTCGCCAGCTTGTCAACCACGGTCATTTTACCGTCAATGGCAAGCGCGTCAACATCCCCTCCTACATGGTTCGCACTGGTGATGTTGTGGCTGTCAGCGAGAAGAGCGCACAGACTGCTTTCTTCAAGAAGCTGAAGGAAGACGACGCTTTTGTGGCTGCTCCCAAGTGGCTGGATCGGGATAAGAACACGCTGCAGGGCAAGGTTTTGGCTCTGCCCGCAAGAGACGATATCGACTTCGAGATCGCCGAGCACCTCATCGTCGAGTTGTACTCCAAGTAATCCCTGCCCTCGTATCATAATTGGTAAGCTGTCAAAACTGACCGAAACGCGATTTGATCGCAAATTTATAATAGGAGGGTAACAGTTTAATGGTAGAAATTGAAAAGCCGCGTATTGAGTGTATCGACTCTCCTGAGGATGGTTCCTACGGCAAGTATATCGTCGAGCCTCTGGAAAGAGGTTACGGTATTACCCTTGGCAACAGTTTGAGGCGGATCCTTCTGTCCAGCCTTCCCGGCTGTGCCGCGACCTCCATTAAGATCGCCGGCGTCCAGCATGAGTTTTCCACGATCCCCAGCGTCAAAGAAGATGTTACCGAGATCGTTCTGAACATCAAGCGCCTGCTGCCGAAGCTGCTGTGCGACGAGCCCAAAACCGTCTACATTGACGCGGTCGGCCCCTGTGAGATCACCGCCGGTGATATCAAGGCTGACGCCGATGTGGAGATTCTGAATCCGGATCTGCACATTGCGACCCTGGGCCCCGACGCAAGCCTGAATATGGAGATCAATCTCAGCCATGGGCGCGGGTATGTTCGGTCTGATCACAATAAGACCCCCAACATGCCCATCGGCGTGATCCCTGTAGACTCCATCTATACTCCCGTTACCAAGGTCAACTACACCGTGGAAAACACCCGTGTCGGCAATATGACTGACTACGACAAGCTCACCCTGGAGGTCTGGACGAATCAGATCATTTCCGCCCGTGATGCCGTTTCGCTGGGCGCCAAGATCTTGACGGATCACCTGGTTCTGTTCACCGATCTGAGTGAGGCCGTGGCCAGCAAGTCTACCGTCGTGGAGCATGTGGGGGATACCCACAACAAGATGCTGGAGCTGACCATCGAAGAGCTTGACCTTTCCGTCCGGAGCTTTAACTGCTTGAAGCGCGCCAATATCAACACCGTCGCCGATCTGATCGCAAAGACGGAAGAGGATATGATGAAGGTGCGGAACATGGGCAGAAAGAGCCTGGAGGAAGTCCAGAACAAGCTGGCGATGATGGACCTGTCTCTCGCCACTGAGGACTCCAATAGCAATAACTAACGCGGTTGGGAGCTGCATTGCGGCTCCCACAGAAAGAAATAACTCGACGACCGTAATGCTTCCGCCGCTGCGGCGCGGCGGAACCGTTACAGACGACCTTTTTAAGAAGGAGGACAATCTGAATGTTCGGAACTCGTAAGCTCGGCAAGACCAGCGCACAGCGCAAGGCCCTGCTGCGTCAGCAGGTCACGGATCTGCTGGAGCACGGCAAGCTGCAGACGACCTTCACCCGTGCGAAGGAAGTGCAGCCTGTTGTTGAGAAGATGATCACCCTTGGGAAGAAGGGCGGCCTGGCCAACTACCGTAGAGCCCTGTCCTACATCACCAAGGAGGATGTGGCGAACAAGCTGTTCAAGGAAGTGGCTCCCGGCTACGCCCAGCGCAACGGCGGCTACACCCGCGTCACTCGTACCGGCCCTCGTCGCGGCGACGCTGCTGAGATGGCTGTCATCGAGCTGGTGTAATTCATCTTTAACAGACCTTGTGTCTGTCGTACAAGCAAACACACTCTCTGCAAAGGCTGCAGGGAGTGTGTTTTCGTTGATCCGGATAAAATGGGCCCCGGGGAGACCCCGGGGCTTTTGCATCGGTTTAGCAGCCGCAACCGTTGTCGCAGCCGCAGCCGCTGTTGCAGCCACAGCCATTGCCACAGCCACAGCCATTGCCGCAACCGCAGCCACTGTTGCAGCCGCAACCGCAACCACAGCCGCCGTTAAAGCTGCCAGTGCCCAGAAGCAGAACGATGACGATGATGATCCACCAGCTGTTATTGAATCCGTTATTACACATAATGCTACCTCCTGCAAAAGATCGCACGCGGTTGCCGAAGCCTCACGCCTCAGCGGTTTCCGCTCAGTCCATAGTATGCGGAGGCGGTGAGAATGTGAAATAAGGAAACATGGAAGCGCTGAAGAAGCAAGAGAAAAGCAGGAGCTAAGCGCTGCAATAATTTCTACTTGCTCTTTCTCACTGCTTGCCCTGGTACAGCTCCTCCAGACTCCCAAAGCGATACCCCATCTCCTCCCATTTGGTCAAAAGCTCGTCGAGGATTTCAGCGTTGGTGGCGGAGGTGCTGTGCAGCAGCACTACGGCACCGTTGTGGACCCGTCCCAGGAGCTTGTCAAAGGCCTCCTCCCGGGACGGTTGATCGTCCTGCTTCCAGTCCACATAGGCCAGAGACCAGAACACGGTCCGATAGCCCAGTTCCTGTGCCATAGATAGGTTCTGCTCCGCATAGACCCCACGGGGTGGCCGGTAGTAGTTGGGCATAGGCGAACCGACCAACTGCTCGTAGGCAGTGGCCACATCGCGCAACTCTTGCGTGAATGTCGCTCGATCCCCGATCTTGTCCATGTCCCAGTGGTGCCAGGTGTGATTGCCCACGATGTGCCCCTCTGCAGCCATTCGTTTCACCAGCTCCGGGTTCTGCTGAATGTATGTGCCCACGACGAAGAAGGCCGCCGGGGCCTTGTGCTTGGCCAGCACATCCAGAATTCCCGCTGTGTAACCGTTCTCATAGCCCGCGTCAAAGGTCAAGTAGAGCACGGGGGCGTCGGGGTCTCCCACATATACCGCATCCCAGGCGGCCAGCTCCTCTGCACTGGCATTGCCTGCCGGGCACTGGCCCGGCTGTGGAAAGCTCAAGCCCCAGGACGCCGTTTCCACCGCTTCTTTCTGCAGTCTCAGCCAGCCGCCCATGGCGATCAGCGCCAGCAGCAGAGCGCCAAAGCCTGCCAGTCGAATTCGATAGGATTTTTCCATTGCAATACCCCCTTCTGTTTTCCACGAAAGTATATGTGCGCCGAGGTGTAGACATGCCCGATATCCAACGATTTCTCTTGTCAATCTGGAATAATGCACGAAAAATACTGTGGAAAAGCCTGTGGATTTTGTGGATAACGGCACTTGTGTTTTCCACATTTTTGTGATATATTTAGCAAGCTAAATATATCAATTGGAAAGCATGGAAAGGAGGGATAGTATGCTTTCTGAATTGGCTGTTAGTCCGCGGATCAAGCGGATCAGCAATGCTCTGGAGCGGAAGCGGACGCTGGATCTGGAAGACATGGATCTTACTTCCTCTCAGGCCTTCGTCCTGGGCTATCTGATCCGGCACCGGGAAGAGAATGTCACGCCCGGGGATATTTGCCGCCATTTTGATCTGTCCCATCCCACGGTCACGGGGATCCTGCAACGCCTGGAGAACAAGGGATTTATCACCTACGCGGAGGATAACAGCGACCGACGGAAAAAGAAGATCTGTGTGACGGATAAGGCCAAGGATGTCCACCAGAATGCGATGGCGTGCTGCCAGGAGACAGAATCTCTGGTTACGGGCTCTATGTCTGAAGAGGAGCTTCGCACCCTGGTTGGGCTTTTGGACCGCGTGATTGCGAATATTGGGCAGGTGGACGGCCTTGACCCCTGCCAGCGTCCCAAGGAGGAACAAAAATGATAAAAAAACTGATGGGATGTATCCGGGAGAACAAATTGCATACCATCCTCACGCCTCTGTTTATGCTGGGCGAGGTAGGTTTGGAATGTACGATCCCCATGATTACGGCAGACCTGATCAATTCCATTGAAAACAATGCGGCCATGACCGACATTCTGCACTATGGCGCGCTGCTGGTGCTGATGGCGATGTGCTCCATGAGCTGTGGCATTTTATCCGGTTGGTTTGCGGCTTCCGCTTCCGCCGGCTTTGCAAAAAACTTGCGGCATGATCTGTTCGCCAAGGTGCAGAGCTTCTCCTTTTCCAACATCGACCAATTCTCTACAGCATCTCTGGTGACCCGCTTGACCACGGATGTGACCAATGTCCAGAACGCCTTTATGATGATCATTCGCATAGCGGTGCGTTCTCCGCTGATGCTGGTTTTCGCGGTGGTCATGTCCATTCACATGGGCGGTCCGATCGCCCTGGTCTTCCTGCTGGTCATTCCCATCCTGGGCATTGGCCTGCTCTACATTGCCAAGCGGGCCATGCCGCTGTTTAAGGCGGTGTTCAAAAAATACGACCGGCTGAACAACTCTGTTCAGGAGAATGTCAAGGGCATGCGCGTGGTCAAGAGCTTCGTCCGCGAGGACTATGAGAAACAGAAGTTTGCCACGGCTTCCGAGGATGTTTGCAACGACTTTACCAGAGTTGAAAAGCTTCTGGCCATCAACAATCCCCTGATGCTGCTGGCGATCTATATCTGCATGATCCTGATCCCGCTGTTTTCCGCCAAGGTCATTATCTCCCATGGCGGCTCTACCATGCAGGTGGGCGACTTGGCCTCTTTGATCACCTATGCCATGCAGATCTTGATGAGCCTTATGATGCTCTCCATGATCTTTGTCATGATCACGATCTCCGGCGAAGCGGCCCGCCGTATCGTGGAGGTCCTGGATACGGAAGCGACGCTGAAAAACCCGGCTCAGCCGGTTTCTGCAGTGGCCGACGGTTCCATTGATTTTGAGAATGTGAGCTTCAAGTATAACGCTGATGCTGCGGCTTACGCTCTGGCGGATGTGAATCTGCACATTCCGTCCGGCGCGACCGTGGGCATCCTGGGCGGCACGGGCTCGTCCAAGACCACGCTGATCCAGCTGATCTCCCGGCTCTACGATGTGAGCGAGGGATGCGTTAAGGTGGGCGGTGTGGATGTTCGAGACTACGACATGGAGGCGCTTCGCAACCAGGTCGCTGTGGTGCTGCAAAAGAATGTCCTGTTCTCCGGCACCATCGCCGAGAATTTGCGCTGGGGCAACCCAAACGCCACCGACGAAGAGCTGGTCCGGGCCTGCAAGCAGGCCCAAGCGGACGGCTTTATCATGGCCAACCCCGAGGGCTATCAGCGCTACATTGAGCAGGGCGGCGCGAATGTTTCCGGCGGCCAGAAGCAGCGGCTCTGCATCGCCCGCGCCCTGCTGAAAAAGCCGAAGATCTTGATCCTGGACGATTCTACCTCCGCCGTGGACACCCAGACCGACGCCCTGATCCGCAAGGCGTTCCGGGAGGAGCTGCCGGAGGTGACCAAGCTGATCATTGCCCAGCGCGTGGCCTCAGTCCAGGAGGCGGATCTGATCTTGGTCATGGACAATGGCCGTGTGGCGGCCCAGGGCACCCACGAGGAGCTCCTGGCTTCGAACGAAATCTATCGCGAGGTCTATACCTCACAGACGAAGGGAGGGGAAGACGATGCCTAAGCCTCAGATGCAGCGCCCCGGTATGGGAAAAGGCCCAGGCGGCAAGGGGGAAATGCCCAAAGCCCGGAAGGGCACCATGGGCCGCGTCTTGCGCCTGCTGATGGAGGACTACAAACGCGCCTTCATCCTGGCAATGGTCTTTATGACCCTCTACTCCATCGGCAATATCACCCCTACCATTTTCATCAAGAACATCACGGATGTCATTGAGCGCTTTATGGATGGCAGGACCTGGGCAGATGCCCGGCCGGAGATCCTCCATATTCTTGTGGTGATGATCGTTGTTTTTGCGTTGACCATTGTCTGCAATTATGCTTACGCACGCCTGATGGCAGTCATCACCCAGGGCTTCCTGGACAAGATGCGCAAGCGCATGTTCAACGCCATGCAGAGCCTGCCCATCAAGTACTTTGACGCCCACGGCCACGGAGATATCATGTCCCACTACACCAACGACATCGACACCCTCCGCCAGTTGGTGAGCCAGAGCCTTCCCCGCCTGTTCCAGTCCGGGGTCATGCTGGTGGGAATGCTGGGCATTATGCTCTTCTACTCCGCCAACCTGATGGTGGTGGTTCTGGTCGGCGTCTTTGGCATGACCTTTGCCGTCAAGCACATCGGTGGCAAGTCCGCATCCAACTTCGTCCTTCAGCAGAAGGCCATTGGCGAGGTCGAGGGCTATGTGGAGGAGATCATGAACGGCCAGAAGGTCGTCAAGGTCTTCTGCCATGAGGAGGCCTGCCAGCGGGAGTTCGACAAGGTCAATGACCGGCTCTGTGAAGCCGGTACCAAGGCCACCCGTTTTGCTAACATTCTCGGCCCGGTCATGGGCAACATCGGCAATATGCTCTATGTGCTGATCGCCATTGCCGGATCTGCCTTTATTGCGCTGAAAACGCCCAACTACTCCATCCACGGTCTCCTGCAGGGCAGCTTTGGCGCGGCCCTGGAGCTCTCTGTGGTCATCTCCTTCCTGCACATTGCCAAGCAGTTTACCGGCCAGGTCAACGGCATCGCCCAGCAGTTCAACTCCATTGTCATGGCCCTGGCCGGCGCGGACCGGATCTTCCTTCTGATGGATGAGGCCCCCGAGGCAGACGACGGCTATGTGACGCTGGTCAACGCCGAGGAGCTGCCCGACGGCAGCGTCCGGGAGGCGGACCATCGCACCGGCGTCTGGGCCTGGCGGCATCCCCACAAGGCCGACGGGACCGTGAGCTTTGAGCGCTTGCGGGGTGATGTGCGCCTCTTCGATGTGGACTTCTCCTATGTGGAGGGCAAGAAGGTCCTGGAGGATGTGACCCTCTGGGCCAAGCCCGGGCAGAAGATCGCATTTGTCGGCGCCACCGGCGCGGGCAAGACCACCATTACCAACCTAATCAACCGTTTCTATGACCTCGAGGACGGCAAAATCCGCTACGACGGCATCAATGTCACCAAGATCAAGAAGCCGGACCTTCGCCGCTCCCTGGGCGTGGTGCTCCAGGATGTGAATCTGTTCACGGGCACGGTCATGGACAATATCCGCTACGGCAAGCTGGACGCCACGGACGAAGAGTGCATCCAGGCCGCCAAGCTGGCCAACGCCCATGATTTTATCACCCGCCTGCCGCAAGGCTATGACACCATGTTGACTTCCAACGGCGCGAATCTTTCGCAAGGCCAGCGTCAGCTTATCTCCATCGCCCGGGCTGCCGTGGCGGACCCCCCGGTCATGATCCTGGACGAGGCGACCTCCTCCATCGACACCCGCACCGAGGCACAGGTCCAGCAGGGCATGGATGCGCTGATGAAGGGGCGTACGGTCTTTGTCATTGCCCACCGTCTGTCCACAGTGCGCAACGCCAACGCCATCATGGTGCTGGATCACGGCAAGATCATCGAGCGTGGCACGCACGCGGATCTGATCGCCCAGAAGGGCACCTACTACAAGCTCTACACCGGCGCGTTCGAGCTGGAATGATCGTTGCGCCGCTGTCATCAAAGACTTGCCGCCGGACTTCGGAATCCCCGAAGCCCGGCGGCAAGTGCTTGCGGGTGCGCCCACTGGGCGTACCAAAAGAAGGACGCCTTTCCCGTTGGGGAAAAGCGTCCTTCGACAGAATGAGCGATTTATCTGAAAATGCTTTCCATGACATCCAGCGCGGTGCCGGAGCTTACGATGGAAATGTTTTGGCAGAGGATCACATCCTGGATCCCCTCCCGCGCAACCAGCGCGGAGATGCTGGCTTCATATCCCTGTTCTTCACACCAGGATTTGAAGTTGCGGAAGTCGATCCAATAGATATATTCGTAGTGGTCGATCAGGAAGGGGATGAATGCATTGGCATAGGAATCCTTCACCACCAGCACCGAGGAACCGTCGGTGATCTCCTCATTGTGGGCGTAGTTGAAGGGCTGGTCGCCTCCGGCAAAGGTGTCGTACAGTCCGCTGTCGGGGTAGTTGGAAACATCGTAGACGATGTTCCACTGGTATTCGTTGTATCTGTCACTGTTATAGTCCGTGTACATGGTCATCGAATTGGTGCCGTTTGGTACATAGGCGTATACAGTATCGGGATTTGCGGCCAGGGAGGCGTTGTTGTCGGAGCTGGAGTAGAAGGTGCCTAGGAAGCCATCAAAGGTCATAGTCTCTTTGAAGAAGGAGAGCTCATGCGGTGTGACGCCCTTGACTTTGCACCATTCCCGATAGGCGTAGTAGGCGCCCAGAGCTGTCCAGTGGTGATCAGTGCGGAAGAAGATATATTCGTCATTGTGGGCCTTCAGCGCGTTGACCATGGCAACGGTCTTCACTGAGGGATCCATATTCCGGTAGAACCAATCCGCCGCTTTGGCCTCATCTGAACAGCCGATCTCTTCCAGGCGCTGCTCGGTGAGCATGACGCCGGAGGAGATGGGGCAGAGCATGGAGTAGAGCTGGGCCTTCCCTGCCAGATTTTGCGCCAACTGGTTGACCAGCAGACAATACCGGGCGGAGTTGGCCTCGTTGAAATAGTAGAGGCCGTAGCCGGCGCCGTCGGCAATATAGATGGAGCCGGACTGCACCAATTCCAGATCCACATCGGCTGCGCCGTGCCCGCTGTATTCCGTTGTCTCAGGGGTAGGGGCTTCGGTGCTGGTGCTGGCGTTTTGGATGGTTTCAACGGGCTGAGCGGGGGCGGAAGTGTCCGCCGCCGAGACGGGGGGCTCTGTGCTGCTTCTGCCGGCCAAGGCCGCCAGATCTACCGTGCCTTCGGGGATCTCGTCGGCGGTCCCGGCGTTGACGAGCTGCACACTGCGATTGCCATAGTGCTGCATCAGATTGGCGTTCATGCGGATCAGCGGCTCCCGGAGCGGGTAGGTGTCGGCATACCAGGTGGATACGCCGCTTTGCTCATCGGAGAAAAAGCTGCCGGTCCAGATCCCATCCAGCGACAGCGTGGGGAACTTTGTCAACTCGCGTTTTTCTGCTTCGGAGATCGCGGGGCGGGCGAACCAGAGCAGTCCGATGAAACCGCCGAGCGCCAGAAAGCCGAGAAACAGAAGCTGCTTGATTCTGATGGTGTTGTAACGAGCTGTTTGGTATTCTTGTTTGGTCGGTTTCATAGCCGCTCCTTTCTCAGAACTGGTAATAGATAAAGGGATTGTAGCTGTTGCCTGCCAGAGCCATGGTAGCCAGGAACAGCAAAACTACCGGCAGAGCGGCGTCCAGGATGTTATATACATACATCCAGCTCCGGTTTTGCCGCCCCAGATTTTTCAAAACACTGCCGAGGGTCTTGCCCAGCGGCGTCACTGCTACGATGCAGAAGCACAAGAAATACAGATTGTTCTGGAAGACCAAGCGGGAGGCCTGGGCGGAAAAGCTGTTGCCGTTCAGCCCAAACATGCCCTTCAGGGCCGCACCCAACATGGCGGTGTCCTCAAACTTGAAGATGGCCCAGCCGAAGAAGACGATCAGCAAGGTCAACACATGGCGCAAAGCGCGAGGGATCCGTTCGGTGTCCACGACATATTTTTCGATGACCAGGAATACAAAATAGTACAGGCCCCAGAAGATGAAATTCCAGTGGGCGCCGTGCCACATGCCGGTCAAGCCCCAGACCACGAAGAGATTGAAAATGTGCCGTCCCTTGGAGCAGCGGTTGCCGCCCAGAGGAATATAGACATAGTCCCGGAAGAAGGTGGACAGAGAGATGTGCCAGCGCCGCCAGAAGTCGGTGACGGAATCGGCGATATACGGATAGTCGAAGTTCTCCTTGTAGTGGAAGCCGCACATCAGCCCCATACCGATGGCCATGTCGGAGTAGGCAGAGAAGTCCAGGTAGATCTGGAGAGTGTAGGCAAGCACCACCAGCCAAAGACCGGCGACGGAAGTGTTTTCCAGCACGGCAACGGATAGATCGGCATCAGTGGCAATGTTGAGGACGCCTCGGACCACAGAGGCACAGCCATTGGCCAGCACGGCCTTCTTGGCGAGGCCGACGGCAAAGCGGGTGATGCCCCGGCTCAGCTCCGTCGTCTTGACCTGGCGATGGAGGATGTCGTAGTTCACATCCCGGTAACGGACGATGGGACCGGCTACGCACTGGTGGAACAGCGAAGCGTAGAGCAGCAGCAGCCAGTATTTCTCCTGGACCTCCGCGTCGCCGCGATAGACATCGATCACATAGGACAGAAGCTGGAAGGTGTAGAAGCTGATGCCGATGGGCAGGGCGATTTGCGGGATCGTTGCCGGAACGCCAAAGAGATTTTGCAGATTTTGTGCAAAGAATCCGGTGTACTTGAAAATCCCGAGGATCAGCAGCACCAGCGTTGCACAAGCGATGAGAACATTTTTCTTCTCCCGCTGGTTTTCACTGCCGGCAATGAGCAGCCCGCTACACCAGCAGATGAAGGTCATGCCCAGCAGCAGAAAAAGGTATCGAATGCCGGCCCAGGCATAGAAAACCAGGGAAAAGGAAAGCATCACGATATTCTTTTTTTGAATGGTGGGGGCGGCAGCTTGCGCGATGATATTTGCGGTCAAAAACAGAAATACAAAGACAAGACTTGAAAAAACCAAAGCAAGGCCTCCTTCTGGGAGTTTGACATACTTTTGCTATTATAGTACAGAATTGCCAAATTTGCAACAAAAAAACCGCCGAAATCAAGTTTCGGCGGTTTTTGCGGGGAGATTGAAGAAGACTGGAGACAGATCAATGTTCAGCGTTCATAAAGTAGTGGAAGAGATAGGTCACAACATAGGCACGGGAACAGGGGGTATCAGGCTCCAACAGTTTTCCGTGGCCCTCGTTGCCCACAAGGAGCCCGGCATGCGAGGCCCAGAGCACAGGGGTGTAGAACCAATCACCGCTGGAGACATCCTGGAAGGGATTGCCGCCCGATCCGGCAGAGGGCCGACCGGCCAACGCCCATAAGAAGGTGAGCATCTGGCTCGTAGTGACGGTGATCTCAGGAGAGAAGGTCGTTGCAGTGGTACCGGCAGTGTAATGGTGCTCAACAGCCCAGAGCACAGGCGTGTAGAACCAGTCGCCCTCGCTAACATCCTCAAAGGGGTTGACATTGGAAGTTGGCGTCGGCCGTCCGGCAGCAGCCCAGAGGAAGGTCACAGCCTGGGCGCGATCAAGGATGAGGTCGGGGGAGAAGGTCGTCGTGGTCGTACCGGCAGTGACTCTCGAGGGGGTGGTATAAGCCCAGATGATCGCATCGTAGGCCCAATGATCCTCACTCGGCAGATCGGTGAAAGGTACGCCGGTGGGAAGCTGCAGCGTGTCCTTTATGTAGTGGTAGACCCGCGTGCGGTAGTCATAGGTGGAAACCGTTCCCGCTTGTGCGCCGAGCTTGGTGCCCAAATGGAAAGCCTCCAAAGAAGTGATTTGCGTGTTTGTCCCGTAGTGCAGGGCGGTTCTTACCGCGCTCATAAAGCTCTGAACACCGTAGGCGCCGTAATGGTTTTCTGCGGAGCAGTAGTAGAGCAGGGCAGCTTCAGTCCGGACGCCAGCGTCCCAACCGTTTTGCGCTTCGCGGGTGATGTAAAGCTTGGCCAGATTGTGCTGCACGCGAATTCCAAGCTCGGAGCCCAGCAGCTTACTGGCCGCGGCCAGTTCTTCATCGGTAAATTCCCGGTCGCCCCAGTATCCCCAGAGCGGGATAAGATCGTTTGTGCACCAGGAAGGAATGGGGGCGTTCATGACTTCGTTAAACAACTCTTCGCCAAGAATGGATTTGCAATATTCGGGGTCACCGCCTTTGGATTCGGTGCCGCACCATCTGAGCAACTGCAAGGCGGCAGAATTAATCCAGCCCATAATGCCCATGCCGACACAGCCAACGCTGGTGTTCACCACGGTATCATATCTTCCGCCGGCTTCCAAAGCCTTGAACATGGAAATGCCGTGTTCGACAAGCTTATCCATATCGATGGTACTTTGCAGCGTAGGTTCTTCTGCGCCGACTGCGGGAACAAGACTGAAACACATGCAGAGCACAAGCAGAATGGCGATGATTCTTTTCTTCATAAATGCCTCACTTTCTGATTATTATCATCTGGGAAAAAAATAAAATGATCCTTTTTGTATCATTTCGTAACCAATATTAACATAGTTGTTTCAAAAAAGCAAGCTTTTTTTGAGGAATAAGGCCTGGTTTTTACTGCTTTTTTCAAGAAAAGTCCACATTTTTCAACAAATAGACCGCACAAAACTAAAAATTACAAATTGTAACTTTTGAAAAGCCATACAAGATATGGTGCTGCATGCAGGAAAAGCGGTCAAATGTACGGCTTGTCTGCCGAAAAAGCGGGAGGATGGTCGCCGCGGAATAATTTCTGAAAAATCGTGCAAAATGAAATGGAGCAATTTGGAAAATGGAGGGATTATTGTGAAAAAACTGCTGTTTGTCCTGCTTGCCGCGGCGGTGCTGGGGGGGATGGGCCTGCTCCCCTTCCGGTCTGTGGACGCTGCAAAGCTGCTGCCTGTGAAGACGGTGATCGTGACGAAGTCGGGCGACGAATATGTGGTTGACATCGGCGCCGGCGTGCAGGCGGTGGGGCGGACCCTGCGAGAGGCCCTGGACTGTCTTCGGGAGGAGGTCACCGGGGAAGTGTTTCTCCCCACGGCGGAGCAGGTGATCGTCACGGATGCTGCAGAGGACGCCGTGGAGGCTGTGGCAGAGGAGACTTCGTTCCGGCCTGCAGCGGGCATCTACCGGACGCCGGATCGGCATCTGGATGTGGAAGCCGTTGGCGCCTATCTGGATTCGCATACTTCCAACATGACGATCCTGGATGTGCGTGCTGCCCTTGCCCTGGGGCAGACGCCGGCGATCCCGGTCATCCGGGCGGCAGACGGAGGCTTCCGGGTCGATGGGTAAACGCCATGACCGGATCTCCGCCCGCCAGCTTGGGGCGTTGGCGCTGTGCGCCGCGGGCGTGCCGATATTCCGGCTCTGCTGCCGGGTCCACTGGCTTTGGACGCTGGCGGGGGCAGTGGCTGCCTGCTTGATGCTTTCCGGCCTAAGCTGGCTACTGAACCGCCAGGACCGAACACGCCCCAAAAGCTCCCACTGGCGGGGCGCATTGGCGCCGTTTTTGCTCGGCGGCGCCGCGCTGGCAGCCTGGGTGGGCAGCTTTGCCTTTCCGGAGACGGCGGGAAACGGCCTGGCGGCGCTTCTGATTTTCGGACTTGCCATATGGGCGGCTCGCATCGGCCCCGCGGCTGTGGGCCGATGTGCGGGGATCCTGCTCTGGGTCACCGGCATGCTCTATGGGGTCGTGCTGCTGTTCAGCGTGCCGCAAATGCAGAGCCGCTGGCTGCTGCCCGGACCGGGCGGGCCGACGGACGCACTGCTGGTTTGGGCCGGACTGAGCGTGCCGGGGGTAGCACTCTGTCTGCACGGCGCGCTGGGGTCGGATCAAAAACTGCCGCATTGGCCCTGGTGGAGCGCCGGATCGCTTGCAGTTGTGGCTGCAGCAGTGACGGGCGGGATCCTTTCTCCGCCCCTGGCGACAGAGCGGGAGGCCTTCCGTACTCTGGCGCGGGGCGTGTCTGTGCTGGGGGTGATGCGCCGCTTTGAGGCCCTGGTCAACGGTGCGATGCTTATGAGCGCATTCAGCCTCTGTGCCCTGCTGCTAACGGCGGCGGTCCTGCTTTGGAGCGGAAGCAGAAGGGAAACAGAAAGAACGCGGAACCAGACAAAATAGACAGGAATTGAGCCATCCCGGGCTTGACTTTTTCCCAGTTCCGCGATACAATAAAAACACTCTTCGGGGGGCCGGACCGATCCAGCTGAGACAGAGCGAAAACGGCGCCTGGACCCGCCAACCCGATACGGATCGTGCCGTCGCGGGAAAAGAGTGTCTGCTCCTTTGGATTCCGGCGGCATCTGCTCGTCGGGATTTTTATTAAGTGCTTCTGCTTCTTTGCAAGCCCTTGGGAAGTAAGCCCCGGGGCGGAGATCAGAGATAAGTTGACCCGGGGCAGGTTCCCGGTCAACGGAAAGGAATCCCCTATGAAAAAACCCCGCATGCATTTTATTTGCGCTGGAATTTTGTTGGCACTCACGACGGTTCTGGTGCTGATCGCGAAGTTCTTGACGAGCTTTTGGTTCTCCTTCTACACGGATTTTTCCAGGAATGCCATGGGCTTTTTCGGCTCTCTTTGGAGCTGGGCGCCGTTTCCGGTCTGGGAGCTGCTGCTGGTGCTGCTGATCGTTGGGCTGAATGTCGCTTTCATCAATAGCATCCGCAAGAAGTTTTTCCCCATGTTTTTTGCGGTGTTTCTGGAGATCACGATGCTGCTGGTGTTTCTGTTTATGGGGCTCTGGGGGCTCAACCACCTTGCGCCGACCATCGGAGAACAGACAGGTCTGCAGGTGGAGGAATACAGCAGCGACCAGTTGCGAGACGCCGCGGCGTACTACGCCGAAATGGCCAGCTATTATTCCACAGAGGTGGAGCGGGATGCGAATGGGGATCTCGTCCTGCCGGACTTCACCACCCTTTCTTCCGAAGCGGTGACAGCCTATGGGTACCTGGCGGAGAACAACCCGCGTTTTAACCTGCCTGTTCTGCATGTAAAGCCGCTGCTGGTGAGCAAAGCCTTTGCCTACATGGGCGTATCCGGCATATTTATCTGTTACACCGGAGAACCTGCCGTCTCCACGGCGAGCTATTCCCTCTCCCAGCCCTTCACGATCTGCCACGAACTGGGCCACAGCCTGGCCGTGGCCCGGGAGAATGAGGCGAACTACCTTGCCTTCCTGGCCTGCCGGGCCTCTATGAACGATCTGTTCCGCTACTCCGGCTATTACAACGCGTTTATCTACTGCTACAACGCCCTCTGTGCCGAAGACGCCGAAGCGGCGGCGGGGCTTTGGGATTATTGCACGGAGGAGCTCATCCATGACAGCAATGTCCATGTGGAGCACAACAAACAGTATGAGGGCAAGGTCCAGGAGGCGGCCCAGGCGGTCAACGATGTCTATCTCAAGACTTTTACGGAGTCTGGGGTCAAGTCCTACGGCCTTGTGGTGGACTATCTGATTGCGGAATACCTCCGGGGCGAATAAGGGAGGCGGCACAGCGATGAAAAAAGCAACGACTGCAGCGATCGCGGCGGGGACCCTTCTCGCGGCGGCTTCTGTTCCCTATTTCTATCATCAGAATACAGATCTGATGGCGTCCCACTATGTGTTCCGCTCTCCCAAGGTGGGGGCTGAGCTGGAGGGCTTCCGGATCACTCAGGTTTCCGACCTGCACAACCGGGAGTTTGGCCGGGATAACTGCCGGCTTCTGGCGTTGACGGAGGCACAGCTGCCGGATCTGCTGGTCATCACCGGCGATCTGATGGACAGCTATCACCCGAACCTGGAGCTGGCGCTGGACGCGGCCCGGCGGCTGGCGCAGATCGCGCCCTGCTATTATGTGACGGGGAACCATGAGCATCGCATGAGCGTGGAGCGGCAGAATGCGTTCTATCAGGCGCTGGAGGCATCCGGGCTGCGCGTTTTGCGCAACCAGGCGGTGAAGCTTGGCGCGGGCGAACACTTCCGCCTGATCGGGGTGGACTGCAGCCAGGGCCGGACACAGACGCTTCAAAAGCTGATGGCGGACCGTCCGCCGGAGGAGCTGAACATCCTGCTTTCCCATAAGCCCCACTATGCCAAGCACTACGAGCAGGCGGGGGTGGATCTGGTGCTGAGCGGGCATGCCCACGGCGGCCAGGTCCGGCTGCCGCTGCTGGCCGGGCTCTACGCGCCCGGCCAGGGCGTGCTTCCCAAATACACGGCCGGGATGTACCGGCTGGGGAATACGGTGATGTGCGTGAGCCGGGGGCTGGGCAATTCTTCCTTCCCCCTGCGGGTGGAAAACAAGCCGGAGCTTGTCACCGTCACGCTGCGCGGGGAAGGCACGCTGTAGCCGCTGCCGCGCACAGTCAAAAGCGACGATTATGAACGAAATAATGTATAAAAAGTTTGAATAATTTTAATTCTTGCAATTGGCGTCGGGCGGAACGAATCCGCACGACGCCAATTTATTAAATTTTTGTGTACATTTAACATTTTCTTAAAGGAAAACTTGACCTAAACAGGTTTTTCTGATAAAATGTTGGTTGCCGGATCATCGTCAAAACCCCCTTGCAGGCGGTCAAATCGGGCCGTTTGCAGAGATCATTTATGAATTTTGTTCCGCTGAGAGGATCTGCGCCATAGGATGTGCCCCATGCGCCACTACATGCGGCCATTCTCTGTCCCCAATCCACAATATTTTGTGTATATTACCCGTTCGAGGGAACCGAGCGGATGATATAAAAAATTTTATTTAAGGAGACATGACAATGAAGAACACATCGCTGTTCCGCCGGTTTCTGTCGGTAGTCCTTGTGCTTGCCATGGTCGGTTCTCTGCTGGTCCCCGCGACCGCTGCAGCGATGCCCAAGGTAAGCCAAACGACGCAAGAGCTTGAGCTCATTCCGATGGATCCCGGTGAGTTGGAGCCTCACAAGCTGGGCGAGATCAGCCAAGAGGATTCCATCCCCATGGAGGAACACAAACTGACGGACATTGTTCGCGTGTCCATCGAGCTGGAAGAGCCTGCTACTCTTGATATGGGCTATTCCACTATGAACATTGCGCACAACAGCTCTGCAATGGCCTATCGGCATGCCCTGCGCGCACAGCAGGATGCCATGACCACCAAGATCGAATCGACGATCGGCAGCAAGCTGGATGTCAAGCTGAACTTGACCCTTTTGGCCAACATTATTTCTGCAGAAGTAATGTACGGCGACATTGACCGCATCAAGGCAGTCGACGGCGTCAAGGATGTCTACCTGGAGAATTTCTACGAAGTTCCTCCCGGAGAAGATGAGCCCGACCAGAGCAATGCTACGCAGACGATCGGCGCCAACATCGCTTGGGGCGCTGGCTACACTGGCGCTGGCAGCAGACTGGCCATCCTCGACACCGGTGTCGATATGGTGCACCAGTCCTTCGACGGCGAAGCCCTGGAGTATGCCCTTCGGCAGAATGCTGAAGAAAAGGGCATGACCTATGAGGCTTATGTGGAGTCCCTGCATCTTCTGACCGCTGAGGAGATCGACGCGGTTAGCAGCGAGCTGCATTCCAAGGCTTCGGGTGAGCAGGCTTACCACAGCATCAAGATCCCCTATGCCTACAACTACCAGAAACTGTCCTATGAGGCAACCCATGAGTTTGATAATGCTGGCGACCACGGTTCCCATGTTGCCGGTATCTCTGCTGCAAACCGCTTCATCAAGGTCGGCGACGAATTCAAGCCCGCGCTGGAAGAGGTCCAGACCCAGGGTGTTGCACCCGATGCACAGATCATCAACATGGATGTTTTCAACACCAGCGGCACGACGCCTGCAAGCGCCTACATGGCAGCTATCGAAGATGCTATCATCCTTGGCTGTGACTCTGCCAACCTCTCTCTGGGCGGCAGCGCCGGCTTGGGCTTTGACTACAATGGCTATGAGAAGCTGCTGAACAAGCTGGTGGAATGCGGCATGGTGGTTGCCATTGCCATGGGCAATGACTACATGTGGTATGATACCCCCTGTAACAGCCAGATGAACAGCGCCCTGTATGCCGACGATGTCAACTTCCACACTGGCGGCAGCCCCGGCACCTTCACCAACTCTCTGGCAGTTGCCTCTTCTGATAACGGCGGCGCCCAGGCTGAATTGCAGTTTGGCGAGCGTTCTGTAAAGTATGTCGAGGGCGGCTTTGATGGCAATAGCTCCATTACGACCCTGGCTGGACAGGATCTGCAGTATGTCTTCTTTGACAACACCGCTGTGGGCGAAGACGAAGAAACGGGAGACCCCATCGACCTGCTGGCACCCTATGCAGATGTCATTGCGGGCAAGGTCGTCCTTGTCTCTCGCGGCAGTTCTACCTTCACGGAAAAGGTCAACGCTGCCGGCGCGGCTGGCGCGATTGCCTGTATCGTCTACAACAACCAGGCTGGCTCAATTTCCATGTTGCTGGATGGCTTGACCACGACGATCCCCGCTGTCTCCATCACCCAGGCTGATGCGTTTGCTATCAGAGCTATGTCTGAGGCCGTGACGGATCCGGAGAGCGGCGAAGTGCTGTACCTCACCGGCACCATGAGCCTTCCGGAGCTTATTCAGACGGATAACATGACGCAGGTCTCCTCCTTCTCCTCCTACGGCGTGCCCGGCACCCTGGTTAACTCCGCATCCGCCACAGCCTTGTCAATGAAGACCTTCACCTTGCCCTCCGGGTCGTTCAGGATCCCCATGACGGAAGCTTCGCCCGGCGTCAGGCCGATGACCTCTTCCATTTCCTCCGCGGATGCGAAGGATACC